>JALYXK010000161.1 GCA_030947145.1 Actinomycetota bacterium | reverse complement strand
GGCCCCGCTGGGCGGCCTGTTCGCGCGGTGGCCCGGGCCGGCGGCGCCCGCGGCCGGTGTCGCTTCGGTTCTCGCGCCGCACCGATCGCAACACGATCATGGTCATGGTCGCGATCGGTCGCACGATCGCGGCGCCGAGAAACACCAGCAACACGTAGAAGACGGCGATCACGATGATCATGCTGCCGATCGGCCAGTCGGTGATCGCCTCCAGGATCACCCCGGCCAGGACGCACAGGACGAGGTAGCCGAACAGCAGTCGCCCCGCCGCCCGATCCGAGATCCGAGGACGCCTCCGCCGTTCTTGTCCCCGCGCGAACACCCTGATCAGAAGGATGCCCGCAATCGCTCGGTTACACAAGCCGCGGGACTCCGCGACTGGCACCGCGAGGCTATTTGAGCGCGGCGGGCTCCGCTGCCGCGGTCTTGGCCTTTCCGGCCAGTCGGTATCCGCGCTCGGCCTTGACGATCTCACCGCTGGTGGCGAGCTTGGACAGCGTCGTGCTCACCGTGGGACGAGCCAGCCCGGTAGCGGTGGCAACTTCACCGGCCGTCAAGGCCTGGTCGCGCTTCAGTGCCGCGAGCACGGCTCGCCTGGTAGCGCCCGGCGCGGTCCGGACGCGCGCGGCGCCGTCGGCCTTGGCGGCCGCGGCCGGGGCGATCACCGATCGGGTTGTGCGGGACGTGGAGGTGTGGGAACGGGAGGTGTGGGAACGGCCGCGCGCCGGGGTCGACGGCGAGCTATCGCGCGGATCAAGCGCGGTAAGTGCGTGGCGGAGTTTGTCCGCTTCGGCCAGAAGCTGATCGAGTCGCTCCTGAATCTGACTGCGAATACTGTCAATCATTGATAATCCTGTCTCGTGGGTGTGCCCTGTCTCGTGGACGCGTGCACCGATGCTAGCGTCGGAGCCCTGACCCCGAGCGCATTACGGCAACCGGGGCTGCTTGCCCGGCCTTCCCTACATAGCCCGGCGCAGGTCAGTCGGCCGCCCCTCGGCGCCTGGGCCTAATTCTCGGGGGGCACGCAGTCCCGCAGCTCCTGCAGCCAGGCCGCGGCGTGCCCGTCGCTGGGGGCGCGCCAGTCCGAGCGCGGAGAGAGCGACCCGCCCGAACCGACCTTCGGGGCGTTGGGGAGCGCTGAGCGCTTGAACTGGCTGGTCTGGAAGAAGCGATGCAGGAAGACCTCGAGCCAGTGCCGGATCTGCGCCGGGGAGTACTGGTTGCGCCGCTCCACGGGAATCAGGTCGGGCCAGTCGCCGCTGTCCCGGTCCCCCCAGGCCCGCTCGGCCAGGAAGGCCACCTTGCTCGGCCGGTAGCCGAACCGCAGGATGTAATAGAGGAAGAAGTCCTGCAGCTCGTAGGGTCCAACGACGCTCTCGCTGTCTTGCCCCGGGCCGTCGCCGGCGTCCTCGCCGCCCGGGATCAGCTCGGGAGAGATCGCCGTGCCGAGCACCGAGCCCAGTACCTCGCCGGCCTCCGCGCCGAACTGATCGGTGTCGATCGCCCAGCGGAGCAGAAACTGGATCAGCGTCTTGGGGACCGACGCGTTGACGCTGTAGTGCGACATCTGGTCGCCGACCCCGTAGGTGCACCAGCCCAGCGCGAGCTCGCTGAGATCGCCGGTTCCCAGCACGATTCCCTGATGGTAGTTGGCCAGTCGGAACAGGTGCGACGTTCGCTCGCCCGCCTGGACGTTTTCGTAGGTGACGTCGTACTCGGGTTCGCCCTCCGCCGCCGGGTGACCGAGGTCGCGCAGCATCTGCCGCGCCGACGGCCGGATGTCGAGCTCGCTGGCGCTCACCCCCAGCGCCTTCATCAACGCGTGGGCATTGCCCAAGGTGAGAGCGCTCGTGGCAAAGCCGGGCAGCGTGTAGGCGAGCACGTTGGCGCGGGGCAGACCCAGGCGATCGATCGCGCGCGCGGCCACGATCAGCGCGTGGGCGCTGTCGAGACCCCCGGACACGCCGATCACGATCTTTTCGATCCCGGTGGCCAGCAGGCGCGTCTGCAGGCCACGCACCTGAATGTTGTAGACCTCTTCGCAGCGGTCGTTGCGACTGGCGGGATCGGTCGGGACGTAGGGAAAGCGCTCGACGCGCCGCTGCAGCGGAAAGGTCTCCCGCCGAGGCCTGAGGTCGAAGTCGATCGTCCGCATCTGCGCCAAGCGATCGTGCAGGTCGTGGACCGAATCGCCATAGCTGCTGGTGCTCATGCGGTCAGACAGGAGCCGGTCGAGATCGACATCCGTGACGATCAACTGCTCCTCGTCGGCGAAGCGGTCGGCCTCGACCAGCACCTGGCCGTTCTCGCAGATCAGGGCCTGCCCGTCCCAGGCCACCTCGGTGGTGGACTCGCCGAGCCCGGCGGCCGTGTAGAGGTAGGCGGAGATCGTCCGAGCCGACTGGCCCTCGCAGAGGGCGCGGCGATAGCCCGCCTTGCCGATCGTGATGTTGCTGGCCGAGAGGTTGGCCAGCACCGTCGCTCCGGCCAGCGCTCCATAGGTGCTGGGCGGAATCGGCGCCCACAGGTCCTCGCAGATCTCCACGTGCAGGATGAATTTCGGGAGGTCCCGGCTGGCGAACAGGAGGTCGGCTCCGAACGGCACCGTCTCGCCGAGAAGGCGCAGCTCGCGGCCGATCAGGTCGCGCGCGGCGCGGAAGTGGCGCTTCTCGTAGTACTCGTGATACTCGGGCAGGTAGCTCTTGGGCACCACGCCGAGAATCCGACCGCGATGCACGACCACGGCGGTGTTGTAGAGCCCGGCCTCGGCGCGGAGGGGGGCGCCGACCACGAGCACCGGCGTCAGGTCCACGCTGGCGGAGACGATCCGCTCGAGTCCCGTTTCGGTCGCGTCGAGCAGAGCGCTCTGGTGAAACAGATCCTCGCTTGAATAGGCTGCGAGTCCAAGCTCGGGAAAGATCACCACTCCGGCACGCGCCTCGGCGGCGCGCCGAGCCAGCTCCACGGTGCGTCCCGTGTTGAACTCGGGGTCCCCCACCCGAACCTGCGGAACCGCCGCGGCCACCCGGAAAAACCCGTGGTCATACGGCGAACGCGGCGGGACGCTGGGTGCTGTCTCACCGGCTGGCATCGGAGGATTCACGCTCCTGCCAGTAAACCGCAGTCGGGCGTCGCGCTCAGGGCAGGGGTTCGGCCGTCGTGCTGGACGAGGTGACCTTGGTCAGCCGGCGAAGCAGGGCGTCCATTCCGGCGATCTCGTACGTGGCGCGCTGCAGCCCGGCCCCGCCGCCGCGCCGCAACAACGCCGGGAGCACCTCGAGCTCGTCCGTGCAGCCAAGTTCCTCGGCGTGCTCGCGGGCCAGCTTCAGCGCCTCGTCGAGCAGGTCGCGCACCGGTCGTAACCCACCCTCGGCGTCGGGGAGCCGAGCTTGCACCCCGAAACGGGCGGCGCGGAAGGCGCCCTCCTCCAGCACCTCGGCCGGCGGATCGGGCCCGGGTTCGGCCTCGGCGGCATGCCGGGCCAGGCAGTGCGCCAGCGCGACCAGGGCGGCCGTGTCCTGCAGCGAGGCCTGCACGTCCAACGCCCGCAACTCGACGGTGCCGAGGCGGGGATGAGGACGGAGCTTCCACCAGAACCAGGTGTAGTCGGGCACGTCCGCGGCCCGGGTCAGCAACTGCACGGTGGCGCGGAAGTCCTCGAAGTCGCGCATCGCCCGCGGCACTCCGGAGCGCGGCCAGCCGCGCAACGTCATTTCCCGGGCCGAGGCCAGACCGGTATCGCGGCCGTGCCGGAACGGCGAGTTGGCGGCCAGGGCGCTCAGCAGCGGAAGATGCCGGCGCAGGCCGTTGAACGCGCGGATCGCCGTCTGTGCGTCCGGCATCCCGATGTGGATATGCAAGCCGCCGACCGGCGTGGCGGCGGCGTCCCCGAGCAGGTAACGGATCCGCTCGTAGCGCTCCTTGTCGGTGATCTCGGCCTCGCCCTCGGCCGCAGATGGATGCGTCCCCGCCCCCAGCAGCCCCGCTCCGGTGGCCGTCACCGCCCGCCGCAACCCGCCGAGCGTCCCCACCGCCTCACCGGCGCTTCGGCATACGTCGGTGATCAATTCCACCTGACTGGCATGCAGCTCGCGCTCGACCGTTCCGTCGACCGGCCCCAGTCGCTCCAGCACGGCCGAGGACGAGTTCGCCTGGCGACCGCTGATCGGATCGACGAGGAACAGCTCCTCCTCCACCCCGATCGAGAACGCGTCGCCCGCGCCGAACTCGTCACCGATGTCGTCCACCGTGCTCAGATCCTCGTGCTTCCCTCCGCGGCCGCCGGGGAAACCGACCGGCGGTAGTCGTGGTGATCGGCGGCGGCATCCTGGAGATTTACGCCTGCGCTAGCCTGGCCGCCGTGATCGTCTACGGCCGTCGATGAGCCGGCGGGATCGCTCACCGGGCCAGAACCCCGCCAGCGGCGCGGGCCTGCGCCGCGGCCTCGTCCGGGAGCTACGGGCGCGAGAGGTAATCCGCTCGGATTCGGTCGCGGCCGCGTTCGCAGCGGTCCCCCGCGAACGGTTCATCCCCGAAGTCCTCAAGGACCGCGGGGTCGCGGCGGTCTACCGCGACGAGGCCTTCGTGACCAAGCGCGACGCGCGGGGCCTGCCGCTGAGCTCCTCCTCGCAGCCCGCGATGATGGCGGAAATGCTCGAACTGCTCGATCTTCGGCCCGGGCAGCGCGTGCTCGAGATCGGCGCCGGCACCGGCTACAACGCGGCGCTGTTGGCCAGCATCGTGGGCCCGGCCGGACGCGTCGACAGCATCGATATCGATCCGGAGACGGCCGGACGGGCCCGACGGGCCCTGCGCGAGGGCGGGTTCAAGGTTGCCGTGGCGGTGGGCGACGGCCGTTCTGGTTTCTCGCCGCACGCTCCCTACGATCGGATCATCGTCACCGCCAGTGCCGACCGGATCCCGCGAGCGTGGCTCCAGCAACTCGCCGAGCGCGGCCGGCTCGAGCCGGTGCTCCGGCTCGATCGCGACCACGACGCGGTCCAGCTCATCCCCGTGTTCGAGCGCCGCGGCAACGCCTTGCACTCGCTCGACATGACCTGGGGTGGGTTCATGCCGCTGCACGGAGGAGACGGTGGCTGGCTGGCGCCTCGGGCAAGCCTGAGCGCAGGCCGTTCGCGTTCGGGGCAGCATTCCTCGTTCGTGTCGCTCAGCGGCCGCGGTCTGAGCCGGCTCTCGGACCCGGCGGCGCGCGGCCTGCTGCTCGCGGCCCTGGATGACTTGGGACCGCCGCGTGCGGCCGGCCTCACCCCGCTCG
Source organism: Actinomycetota bacterium (assembly GCA_030947145.1). Taxonomy (GTDB): domain Bacteria; phylum Actinomycetota; class Thermoleophilia; order Solirubrobacterales; family Solirubrobacteraceae; genus Palsa-465. Next base: position 18,456 of record JALYXK010000161.1, on the reverse strand, counting down.
GTCGAGGCCACACGCCGCTGCTGCTGATCTACCTGCTCACCAGGATTCCGCAGCCGCGTCGAATCTGGATCCGCCAAGCGGGGCGCCACGGCATCGGGCTGATCGGCGCGTCCCGGCGGACCGCGTCGGTCGTCTCCGTGCGTAGCACCTGGTTGACGAGCTCCGGGCCCCCGCGTGCCCGCGCACGCTGGCAGCTCCACGACTACGGAGACGGGGAGGAGGCCGGCCTCGAGCTGGAGCGCATGCTTGACGACTGGCGCGGTCTCCAGGCCTCAGGTGCCCCCGAATTGGGGATCAAATCTCATCCGGCGGCCGGCGACAGTCTGCGCCTGCGCTTCGGCTGGAAGGCCGGCGTCGTCACCACCGGGGCGCGCCAGCCCGGCGCGTCGCCACGCGAATCACGGGTCGCTGATCGAGACGTCTCGGGTCGCCGCGGAGAGCCTGAGCAGCCGCAGCAGTCTCAGCTGGGGGGTGTAGATCGCGAGCCTGCCGTCGAGTAACGATGACGTCGTCACGAAACCGTCCGCGGCGGCGAGTTCGAACGACCCGTACGGAGCGCTCGCGCGTCTGATCACCGTCCCGGTGCCGGCCGCGACCTGCTCGATCGTCCTGCCGTATCCACTGGTCAGGTACGCGTAGGCCCCCGCGAAGCCGATGTGCTGCGGCGCCGGGCCGACGGGCACGTGCAGCAGCAGTCGACGATCGCTCGCGCGGAAGACCGAGACATCGCCGCGGCCGGCCGAGCTGATCCAGACGCGCTGGCCATCTGGACTGAAAGCTAGATCGTGGGCCGCGAAGCCGAGGTGCAACCGGCCCACCACGCGCGGGCGGCTGGGATCGGAGGTGTCGACGATCGCGATGGTGCGCGCCGACTCCCCCAGAGCGACCCACAGCCTCCGCTGGTCCGGGCTGGAGGCCATGTGGTGGGCTCCCGTCCCGATCTGTACGGTGCCGATCACCCGCTCGTTACTGAGCTGGATCACGGTGAGCGTGCCTCGAGCGTCATCGGTGACGTATGCATGCTCGCCGTCCGGCGAAAGCTCGGTGATATGCGGAGCGCCGAAACGTGAGAACACCCTGACCACGCGCAGCGGATCGCCCTCGAGCAGGGCTACCGCCCCCGCGCTCGGGCTGGCCACGAGCGCCAATCCCGGTTGGGCCGCTACGTACTGGGGACCTGCCGGGACCGTGACCCGACCGTTCACGGCGCCGGTTTCGAGATCGACGATCAGGAGGCGGTTCTCGGTCTCCGCGGTGACCAGCGCCTGCGGGCGCGAACGCCGGGCACGGCCGGGATGGCCTCGGGCCGGCGGGCGCGCCCCTGGCGCCGGCGCCAGGGTCACTGGCGATCGGGGAGCCGATGGCTTGGCGGCCGTCGGCGGGCGGCTTCGCGAGCCACCGCACCCGCCAAGTAGCGCGGCGGCGGTGAGCCAGCAGAGCGTCCGAGCTGTGGTCATGGCTTCGTGTACGTGCGCCGTCGCTCTGGAGGTCCAAGGACCTATTGCGCGGTTTGGTTCGTAGGAGTAAGCATGTGCTCCGCCGATGTCCGCTGTCTCTGAGCCGGTGCCGAGTGCGGCCGAGGGTCTCGCCGCCCCGGCTCCCCGAGCGCGCGCGCTCCGATCTCGCCCTCGCAGCGAGCAGGCCCTGATCCGGGGAGCACTAGCGGGCTCCGAGGCGGATCTCGAGGCGCTGTTCCATCGTCACTGGCCCCGGGCTTATCGAGCGGCGTTCTTGATCGTGCATGACCATGCTGCAGCGGAGGACATCGCCCAGGAGGCGTTCGTCCAGGCGATCCGGCATCTCGATCGGTTCGACCGGCGGCGGCGATTCGCGCCCTGGCTCGGCGCGATCGTCGCCAATCGCGCGATCGACTGGGCCCGAGCCCGGAGCTCCAGGCGCGAAAGTGGACCCATGGGGCTCGACCCGGTGGCGCCGCCCGATACGTCGGTGGGGCGCTACTCGGAGGAAATGCTGGCGGCGCTGGCGGCGCTGACGCCCGAGCACCGCGCGGTGGTCGTGATGCGCTATGTGCTCGACTACACCCCCGGCGAGATCGCCCGGGCCCTGGAGCTGCCGCGCGGAACGGTGAACTCGCGGCTGCGCCGTGGCCTCGACGCCCTCGAGGCCAGCCTGAAGGACAGGGAGCCTCGGTGAGTCTGAAGCGGGAGTTGGAGCGGCTGCGAGCACCGGACGAGGCGGGTGCCGCCGAGCGCGCATGGACGGTTGTGCAATCCGCCTACGGGGATCGCGCCTCACCGGGTCGGCGCACATCCCGAGCGCGGATGGCCATCCCGGCGCTGGCCGTGCTGGCCGGCGTGCTGGCGCTGGCGCTCTCTCCGGCCGGCGCGACGGTCCGACGGTGGATCGGGCACGCGCTCGGTATCCCCCACCCCGCTGCTGCGCTGTTCTCGCTGCCGGCGCCCGGCCGCCTGCTGGTCGCCGGGCCGGGCGGAACCTGGACGATCGCAGCCGACGGCTCCACTCGGCGCCTCGGGGCGTGGCGCCAGGCGAGCTGGTCACCGCACGGACGGTTCCTGGCGGTCGTCGGCGGCGACCACCTAGCGGCAGTAGATCCGCGCGGCACCCCACGCTGGACGCTGGCGCGCCCGGGAGTGAGCAACCCCCGCTGGTATCCGCCGACGGGCTTCAGGATTGCCTATCTCTCTCGGCACGATCTGCGCGTGGTCGCCGGCGACGGTACCGGTGACCATCTGCTCGCCGCCGACGCTGCCCCGGCGGCATCGGCCTGGCGGCCCGGCCATCCGTATCAGCTCGCCTATGTCGACGGGGCGGGAAGCGTCGTCGTGCGCGATGCCGACAGCGGACGGGTGAGCTGGACCGTCCGGCCCTCGGAGCGTCCGCGGGAGCTGGCCTGGTCATCCGGTGGCGACCGACTGCTCGTCGTGGCCCGCACCCATGCCCGGGTCTACGACCGCAACGGCCGGCCGATGGCCACGATCGGCACGCCACCGGACACACCGATCCTCGACGGATCGCTCTCTCCAGACGGACGCACACTGGCCCTCGTCCGCGGGGGAGCGGCCGAGGACGTGGTCCTGGCCAGCCTCGTGCGCGGGCGACCGCGGCTGCGGCTGCGGCTGCGGCGAGTGCTCTCGGGCAGCGGCCTGCAACAGCTCGCCTGGTCACCCGACGCCCGCTGGCTGTTGGTCAGCTGGCCGCCCGCCGACCAGTGGGTGTTCGTCCGGGTTAGTGGCAGGCCGCGGATCGCCGCCGTTTCGCGGATCGCCCGACAGTTCACCTTCGGCTCTGCCGGTCGCGGATCCCCTCGCCTCGAGGGTTGGTGCTGCACCGCTCAGGGGGCGCCCGGATGAGCCCTCGGGCCGGCCGTCGTTGACACGGGCGGAGGATCGGCTATAACGAGGCTATGACGTGGCCTGAGAGGGGAGCGGCGTGAAGATATACGAGCCGGCGCGCAGGACCGGTAGCGAGACGATCCGGCGCTATGGAGAACTGGCCGAGCGTGGTGCCAGCGCCGAGACCGCGGCGGAGCAGTGGACCGAGGCCGGGTTTGACGATGCGCTGACCGCGCGCTGGCTGCAGGCGCGTTGCTTCGATCCTCAGGCGGCCCGCGGACTGAGCGAGCTCGGGGTCACGCCGGAGCAGAGTGCCGTCCGAACCCGTGATGGTGGCGGTTACCTTGACACGATCGCCTATAAGGTCGCCAAGGGTGACCTCACCGCGCGTCAGGGCGCGGCCCGGACGTTGTCCAGCCGGTGACCCGAGCCGAGCCGCCGGTCCGCGTCACCGCGAGGTCTTGGTGCGGCGAACGCGCACCACGACCCGGGCCGGTCGCGTGGGCGAGGCCAGCGACAGGAAGTCGCGCACCGGAGCGCGGTGGGAACAGAACGGGCACGTGAGCCGCTCGCCGGGAGACAGCGTCAACGCGCCGATCGCCACCGGCGCATCACACCGAGCGCAGGCCAGCGTGCCGGCCGCCAGTCGGCTGGAGCGCGTCGCTCGCCGCTCCTCGACGTGGGCGCTGCCGGCCTGCGCCCCCGGCTCCGAGCCGCCACCGTGCGCGCCGGTGGTGTAGCGAACGAATGTCACCGAATCCAGTCTAGGGGCGCGACGGGAGACGGCCCGCTCAGCCCCTGCCCGCCCGACGACGCCTGTCGCTCAGTCGGCGTTGGTACGGTCCAAGCCCCGCCGGATTTCGTGAGCCAGCGTGTAGGCGTCACCGGTCTTCAGCATGTGCGAGAAGAAGAGCTGCGGATGCTCCTCGGTCTCCTGGTTGTAGAGACAACCGACGAACCAACCTTGGCTCCGCATGATGCTGAGCACCGGCTGCACCTCGGGGCCGGTCATGGAGAAGTCCGGGGCAGCCGCCGCACTCGCGCCCGACGACGACAGCGGCTTGAATTCGATACCGGTGGAAATGTTGGCCTCCGGCGAGGCGACGACGCGGTCGATCAGGATCCTGCCCCGACGGGAGACGTTCACGGTGACCACCCCGTTCTCGCCGACCTGAGCGCTCCCGTGGAGGATCTTCTCCAGGCGTGAGGGGTCCAGCGGCGTGGTCGGATTGGCCGGCATGGTCTGCGGCAGTGGTGTCGAGGTGGCCTTCAGGACGTTGTGGACCGCTCGCGCCAGCCGGATCGGGTCGCCGACGCCGCGCCAGTGGATGAACCACACCTGCGGGCTCATCTCGATGTAGTGCTGGTGGAAAGCCTGGAACACCAATCCGTTCTCGATCAGCGCGTCGATGAACGGATTGGCCTCCTCGGGCTTGAGCGGCAGGTCTCCATTGAAGAACGCGAGGCCGTCTCCGAGCGGCTCGAAGGTCAGCGTCCCGTCGATCTCGAACGACGGCAGGAAGGTGACCCCGAGCGGGCCCTTGGCATCTCCGATGTCCGAGCGCGCGATGTCGATGCTGAGCACGCCGTTGCTAACCGTTCCCTGCGCCTGCACGATCTCCTGGATTCGCTTGTCCGGCAGCGTTCCGGCCTGGGATCGGACGGCGCCGTCCCGGGCTTGCGCCACGGCACTCAGCGGCGCCGCGGAAAGCAGGCCACCTGCGGCCACCCCGCCGCCGAGCGCGAGCACGCGTCGACGGCTGACGGGAGCGTTGAAATCGGATATGGGCACGGGCTCTCCAGAGACTTGGCGGTGGGCGAGAATCGGGTTGCTGGCGGCCTACCCCGCGATTGCGGCGGCAAACGAGGCACTAGAGCTCGACGACGCCGGACTTGGAACCGCCAAGTTGCTGGCCAGCGAGCTGGTCACGAACGCGGTGCTCCACGGCGAGGGGACGATCACCCTCCGAGCCGCACTCGACGACGACCGTCTTCTGGTCGAGGTGATCGATCAGGGTTCAGGCTTCGAGCGAGTCGTCGATGAGCACGGCTTCGACAAGGTCGGCGGGTGGGGACTTCGCATAGTCAAACACCGCGGCCAGCCGTTGGGGCGTGCGTGAGGGCACCAGGCACGAGCGCCCGGGCCCCCCGGATCGGGGAGCCCGAGAACTCGCTCGATCCCTAGTGGTCCGTCACTAGACGCCACCCCCGGGGTCCGGACCAGCGGGCTCGCGGGAAGCGCGCCGGAGATCAGGAGGACGATTTGGCGCGGGTACGCGCTCCCTTCTTGGCCGCCGCGCTGCGGCGCGCCGCGTTCCGCTTACGGGTCGCGGCGGCTTTCTTCGCCGCGGCCTTGCGCTTGGCCGGCCCACCCGTGACCTGATCTTCAGCCTCGCTCAGAAGCTTGGTCAGATCGTCGACCACCCGCCGGACCTGCTTTGCCGGCTTCCGGCGCCCATCGGTAGTTCCGGCGATCAGCTTCGCTGCGCGCTTGCGGAGTCCGCTCTCGCGCAACCGCGGGGCCAGGTCCTGCTCACGCCTGCTTTTGGCCATCAAGCCCTCCTCGCGGTCGAATGACTCGTTCCCCGTTACCCATTGCCGGCGCCGGTCTACCCGTGATTCCGAGCCCGGACGCCGAGGGGTGGTGATCCACTTAGGCGGCTGGTCCGCATACCTCGGTATGCGTATCAAATCTCTAGCCCTCCCGGGGCTGGCGGTGATCGTCGTTGGCGCCGGCGGCCTCGCCCTCGGTCATTCTCGCCGCGAGCCCTCCGGCGGTAGCGCCGTGGTTGTGCGCGGGCAATCCGCGCATCTGGAGATCGCCAGCTACGCCTTCACCCCAGCGGCACTCACCGTCAAATCCGGAACCCAGATCACTGTCACGAACCACGATCAAACCGCGCATACGGCGACCGCCAATTCGGGCTCGTTCGATTCGGGCACCCTGAAACCGGGCCAAGCGGCGCGGTTCACGGTCACCAAACCCGGGACCTACACGTACATCTGCCAGTTCCACGCGTTCATGACCGGCACGATCAAGGTGGTGAAATGATGAGGTCGCTCCGCGATAATCCACTGCGAGTGCTGGCGGCGGGGCTCGTCGCGATCATCGCCGGCGTGCATTTCCAGCAGTACGTCGACTTCATCAGCGCCGTGCCGACCGTGGGGGCGCTCTTCCTATTGAACGCGGCCGGTGGTGCCGGGCTGGTTTTCGCGTTGCTCAGCGCCGAGCGCGGACTGCGCCAGCTCGCCGTGATCGGCTCGCTTGGACTGGCCGGCGGCTCACTGATCTCGATTGCGATCGCGCTGAACGGAAACTTCTTTGGCTATCAAGAGCCGACGCTGCGATTCCCGATCCTGCTCGCGATCCTCGCCGAAGCGGCGGCGATCCCCGCCCTGATCTCGACAGGGCTCGCGGAGATCCGCACGCGTTCAACTCATCCCGCCGCCAGCTGATATACCGCCAGTGGAGTGACAACGCGGTGATCCGCCAGCCGCTCGGCCACGTATAAGTGACTGTACCTGAGCGATTGCACTCGGGCTAAACGAAGGAGCCGCATGAGCGATTTCATGCCGCCAGAAGCCGGTCAGCCGGTCGACGGCGTGGTCCGAGAGCTTGTCCGCGACGATGTCGAGCGCAAGAAATTTTTGAAGATGGCCGGCCGGACGATGGGCGCCGGCGCCGCCGCCACCGGACTCGCGGCGTTCATTGCCGCCTGTGGCAGCAGCTCGAGCAGCTCGTCGAATACGACGGCCGCGACGGGCGCGTCCGCCCCGGCATCCGGCACGCCGACCAGTGGCTCGGGCGACCTGGCGATCGTCAACTACGCGCTGACGCTCGAGTACCTGGAGGCGCAGTTCTACAGCAAGGTGATCGCCAGCGGGCTGTTCAGCGGCTCACCCTACCTCTCGACGCTGAAGACATTCGGCGCCGAGGAGAAGGAACACGTCACCGCGCTGCACAAGGTCGCGATGAGCTTGGGCACCCCGGCGGCAAAGCCGAAGGGCAAGTTCCCGCTCGCCAGCGCGGCCGCGGTGGTCAAGCTGGCGGCGACGGTCGAGAACCTCGGCGCCGCTGCGTACCTGGGACAGGCCGGGAATATCCAGAGCAAGGAGATTCTGGCCGCTGCGCTGGCCATCCACACCGTCGAGGCGCGCCACGCCGCGACGCTCAACTTGGTGCTCAAGCTGTCCCCGACTCCCGACGGCCCATTCGCCAAGCCGATGACCATGGATCAGGTCCTCGGGGTCGTCAAGCCGTTTGTCGCCTAGCCCCCACCGTTAGAGAGGAATCATCACATGACACGTTCCGAGCTGGCCAGCCCCGAGCTGGCCGCCATTGAGGTCCATGGCGTCACCCGCGCGAGTTTCATCCTGCGCGGCGCGCTCACCGCCGGCGCCGCCTTCGGTGCCGCCGCAGTTGGTCCCTATGTGAGTAACGCGCTCGGCGCCACGGCGAGCGGGGATATTGACATCCTCAACTTCGCCCTGACGCTGGAGTACCTGGAGACCAATTTCTACAAGCACAAGGCCCTGACAGTCGGGCTCAGCGGCGAGGCCAAGACCCTTGCCGCTTCGTTTGCCCACGATGAGCAGAAACATGTCGACGCGCTGATCACCGCGATCAAGGGGGCCGGCGGCAAGCCGATCAAGAAGCCCACATTCGTATTTCCGGTCGCCGATCAGGCGAGCTTTCTCAAGCTGGCCTACGTCCTGGAGAATACGGGCGTCGGAGCCTATAACGGCGCCGGACCGTCGCTGAAGAACAAGGCCTACCTCGCGGCGGCCGGTTCGATCGTGCAGGTCGAGGCGCGGCATGCCGCGGCGATCGGCATGCTCACCAGCCAGCCCGTGACGCCGGCCGGCGCCTTCGATAAGCCGCTGTCCAAGGCTCAGGTGCTCAAAGCGGCGGGACCGCTCATCAAGGCCTGAGGCCGCGAGATCTAGGGGGCGCGCCGCTCGGTACTGAGCGGCGCGTCGCCGGTCTTGGTGGCGATCAGCGCCGTGTAGTAGATGGCGTCGCCTTGGCAGGAGAGGCGATGGCGATAGCGGTGTTGGGTCTTCAGCTCCAGCGTCCCGTCGTCGAGCATCCCGCGAATCAGCCGGTCGAAGCCCGACGGGTCCGCCGTGGTGAGGAAGTCCTCTTTGATCGTGAGCGCGATCCAGCCGCCAGGCTGGATCACATTCCAGGCGGCCGCCAGCACCTCTGGAGGTATGTCACCGAAGCCGAGCGCGGCCACGCTGGCCAGGCACGTGAACGACCGCTGCTCGAGCGCTTCTCGTTCCGCGCGACTCAGGGACGTGAGGTCGGCGACCAGATAGTCGTCGTAGACCCCGGGCCGGTCACGCTCGGCCGCCGCCGCTGCCTCCGGGAGCAGATCCACCCCCACCACCGATTGCGCCCCGATCGCACGTAGTTGCTCGCCAACCATGCCGTTGCCCGCTCCTAAATCGAGAACGGCCAGGGAGTTTGGGTCGGTGCCGCTGCGGGCCAGCTCGTCCTCGAGCAGCGCGGTCACCGTCTGGGGCGAGTTGCATTCGAGCTTCTCGTAGAACAGGTGCTCGTACAAGCCCGGAATCTCGTAGATCGCCGCGTAGTCGTGAAAGCGAATACGTCGTCGGTCGCCGTTGACGCCGACTTCGCACCACTCCTCGTCCTGGGACAGCAAAGCCCCAGTTGGGTCGGGTAGGTGTACTTCGCCAAGCTCATTTGTACTTTGTGGCATCGCACCACCCTACCTACTCCCGTCTGAAATAAGCGTCTCCTCATCCTCAGAGCGCGGGCTCGGAGACGTCTATTCAACTTCCCGACCGGCCAGGGCAGCTCGAGCCGATCGGGACCGGCCACCGCTCTGCACATGCGAACGTAGCTCGCCGATCATGGGCGATCTACCCAGCGACGCATGGCACGGCAGCCAGTTCGGTAGCTGGTAGGCCGCGCGCAGATCCGGCTTTGCCGCCTCCGGGCGGCCGGCCAGCACGAGCTCGATCGCAGCGAAGCCGGGCCCGGTGTGCACGTTGATCGAGGTGATGCGGGACAACGGGAACGAAGCCGCCTTCGCGTTGAGCGCAGCGCCCGCCATGAACCCGGGCTTCACGATCAAGACCTGCCGGTCGGTCACGACCATGGCTTGCTTGGAGCGGCCGGCGATGACCGTGAGGACGTTCTCGTCGTCGGCGAGTTGGCTCTCCGCGAGGCTTCGCGCCTTTTTGGGCAGCCGATCGAGCGAAGAGGTCATGGCTTTGGGTGCTCGGAGGCTCTGGACACGCGGACCTCAGGATATAGGAGACGGCTTGACAGGTGACCATATAGTCACCTATTATGCCGGCGTGGAGATGGACGCAGTGTTCAAGGCGCTTGCCGATCCAACGCGCAGAGGTCTCCTGGACGTGCTGTTCAAGCAGGACGGCCAGACCCTCAGCGCGCTGGAGCAACGCCCCGCGATGACGCGGTTCGGGGTGATGAAACACCTGAAGGTGCTGGAGGACGCCGGTCTCGTCGTGACCAGGCGCAATGGCCGGGAGAAGCTCCACTTCCTCAACGCCGTCCCGATCCGTCAGGTCCATGACCGGTGGGTCAGCAAGTACGCCGAACCCTGGGTCGCGACCCTGAGTGAGCTCAGGAGCGAGATGGAGGAACACGGCATGGAGAAGGTCTTTGAGATCTACATCAAGACCACGCCCGAGCGGCTGTGGGAGGCGATCACCAGCGCCGAGATGCGTCGGGTATATACCTTCGGGGTGGGCGTCCAGTCCGACTGGACTCAAGGCTCCCGTTACGAGATGGCACACCCCAACGCACCCGGCCTGATCAGCCAGGGCGAAAATCTGGAGGTCACGCCCCCGCGCAAGCTCGTGCAGAGTTTCACGGCGCTCTGGGGCGAGGACGTCAAGCGCGAGGGCACGTCCCGCGTCACGTGGGAAATCGAGCCCGTCGCCGACACTTGCCGGCTGACCGTGACCCACGACCAACTACCCGAGGATGCCAACCACGCGCTTTACGGGGGCTGGCCGATGATCCTCTCGGGCCTGAAGACTCTGCTCGAGATCGGCGAGCCGCTCACCACGCCCGGTTCTCTGATGTACGACCACAGCTGAGCGGGGCCGCGCAGAGGTTTCTCTCAACCCGGACCCTCTAGGCCCACGGCCGCGGGAGTCGCCGCCTCGGGCTGGGCAGTGAGATCGTGCAGCCGGGTCAGAGCTGAGCGCAGGATCCGCGACACCTGCATCTGCGACACACCGATCTCGGCGCCGATCTGAGACTGCGTCAGATCGTCGATGAACCGCAGGCGCAGGACGTGCCGCTCGCGCTCCGGCAAGTCACGCGCCACCGCCTCGACGCTGACCCTGGCCTCAACCAGCTCGAGTCGCTCGTCATCAGCGCCGAGCGAATCGACCAATGACCAGTCCTCGTCATCATTACTCCGGGAAGGAGCGTCGAGTGAGGTGGCGTGATGGGCGGCCCCGGCCTCGAGCGCATCGAGAACATCCGACACTTCCCATTCGAGATATTGCGCGAGGTCCCGGACACTCGGGGTATGCCCCGCCTCCGTACTCAGCTTCCGCAGCGTCTTCTCGGCCACCAGGGCTCTCTCCTGTGCGCCCCGAGGCACGTGCACGGCCCACCCCGTGTCACGGAAGTAGCGTCGAAGCTCACCCAGAATCGTCGGCACGGCGTAGGAAGAGAACGCAATTCCCCGGCTGGTGTCGAAGCGGTCGATGGCCTTGACCAGGCCCAGGCTGGCCACCTGGACCAAATCATCGATGGGCTCCTGAGCCCCGATGTAGCGTCGGGCGAGATTGCGCGCCAGCGGGAGAAACATCTCGGTCAGCTGCTCGCGGGCCCGATGATCTCTGTCCTGCTGCCACCGTTCGAACAGCGCCGTGACCTGCGCCTGAGCTGGGGTTCTGGATTGAATGCTCATCTCAACCCCCAGGTTTCTTGCTCAGGAACCGTTGCAGGAGGACCCAGCCGGCCAGCAGCGAGAACGCGGCCGTCCAGATGATGAGATCGGGCGTGCGGACGCCCCTTCGGCACGCGCACACGGTCTGCGCCCACCACCTCGCGCAGCTCTTCGGTCAGCCGCGCGTTCGTCCGGCCCGAGAGCTCAGGGTCCTTGGCCCGCACTTCCCGCTCCTCGATAGCCAAACCGCCGGGACCACCATCCCGTTGGCCGTCCGGAGTCGGCGGCGGTTGCGGGATGCCGGGCGCCTGCTCATCACGCGGTCCGGCGGTGATCGCTACGGCGCCACCCACGTCGGGGCCGTCGGCAGACTCCCAAGCCAGTCGCTCGGCGCGCATTGAACTCATAGTGTCTCCTTACAAGGATTGACAGCCGCGGCGTACTCGGCGTACCAGTGACACGTGAGTCCGACCCGTCGAAATGCGAGAAGGCCTCCAGGGAGAGACGCTTCCAAATTGAAGGCTTCCCCGAAAACTGCGGTTTCTAACTCAATTGCGAGGGAGCCTCGCGAGCAGAATTCCCACCCCGCGAATCGGCGTTACTGCAGGCTCCTTCGGTGGAGGTGGGTGGTTTAAAGCGGACAGGCCGTCCGCGGCGTAGTTCTCGCCGCGGACAGCCCGCTTGCTGCCTGTGCCTGGCTAGGCGGACTTTCTTTCCGACTTCGTCCGGCTGGCTGCTTCGCCCAGACGCCCAGCCTCGTCCCGCGCGGTGAGTTCCTTCTGCTTCTGATCCAGCGCTTCGGTCTTGGCCTTCAGCGTCTCCAGACGTTCCTTCGGCGCCTGCGCGGCCAGGACTTCCTCCTTGCGCTTGGCGGCGCGGCGGCTGGCGTCGAGGCGCTTGCTCTCGGCCTTCGCCGCGCGCTGCTTTCGCTTGTCCCGAGCGCTTGCCGCTTCCTGTCGGCGAGCCTGGTCGCGCTGGCTCGCCTGCTTGCGCTGCTGAGCCGCCTGCTCCTGTCGCTTTTCCAGGCGAGTGTCGGCCTGGTTGGCCTTGTTCTCGGCCTCCACCCGAAGCCGATAGGCCTGTTCGCGGGTGTCGGCAGCCTCTCGACGTTGCTCGGCGTCCCTGCGGAGGGCAGGATCGCGCAGGACGGTGGCGATCACGGCTCTGACCGTGGCGTCGGCTCGATCAAGCGCCAGCTTGGCGGCGGGCTGGGCCCCGGTGCCGTTGCCCGGCAGATACCCGATCGCGCTATCCAGTGGCAGGCGGACCAGCCTCAGATAGCCGTCGATCGCAGTTCTCGGTAGCTCGCGTACGTTCATTGGTTCTCCTTCGGATCCAGGGCATCGGCCTTCGCCTCGGCCTCACGGGCCTCCTGCTCCAACCGGATTTCTTGCTTTGCCGCGGCAAGCCGTTCACGCTCGGCGTTCTGCTCGACGCTGTCGGCCACGGACTCCTGTGCCGCTTGAGCGCGGTCCGCTTCGGCCTGCTTGCGTTGCGCCTCGGCCTCGGCTTTGCGCTCCGCCTTGCGGCGGTCCTGCTCGATGCGCTCCTCGCGCTCCCGCGCTGCGACCTCGTTCTCCAAGCGCTGGCGCTCGAGCTCGGACTCGGTCTTGGCTTCGGCGAGATCAGCTTCCTGCTGGCGCTGGTTGGCCTCAGCCGCGTGCCGCTCCGCTTCCACTTCAGCGTCGGCTTGGGCCTGCTGCAGGCGCCCCTCGCGAGCCAGATCGTCGCTGCCGAGCAGCGATCCTGCTGTCTCCTTGGCCTTTCCCGCCAGCTTGCCCAGCACGCCGCCGGTGGTTCGTTCCGAGGTTTCTTGATCAGTCAAAGCGATCAATGCTCCTTGTTGCTAGTCGTCGAGTTGGATCGCGCCCGGCTCACGCCCACGGGATCCGTCATATATGAGAGTCGATGAGACTGCACACGAGCAGAGCGCATCCGCCGTCGGAGCCGTCCCCATCATGGTTCTGCCGGAGCGCGCGCAAACTGTCGTCGGCTCGCTCTTTTCTCATGCTACCCGCGCGTAGCTTGCCCAAACACGTGTTCGCCTCTCCTCCCCCGCCGGTCCTCGCCGCCCCGAGGCGGGCCGTGCTCTATCTTCGCGGGTGTGACTGATGAACCGAGCGAGCGATCCGAGGGCCTGACGCTCCAGGCTCGCGTCTCGCATACGGTGGTGCGGACGATGAAGGACCTTTACGGGCGCGGGCCGACCCACGCCAAGACGTTCCTGTGCGACGAATACGTTTTTTGCACGATGAGCGGGGGAATGACCAGGGACGAGGAGACGATGATCCGGGGCGGCGAGCACGACGCCGTCCGCGAGTACCGCCTCCGCTTCCAGGCGGTGATCGCGCCCGAGCTCATCAGGCGCGTCGAGGAAGTCCTGGACCGCAAAGTGGTCAGCTACCACAGTCAGGTCCTGTTCGACCCTGACCGTCTCATCGAGATCTTCGTCCTCGACCCAGATCAGGCCGCGCCGGACATGCAGCGCTAGCCCCGGCCCGGCCCCGGAAAACCCGGTGCGCGGGCTAAGTCCGATCCAGGCTGCGCGGGCGGGGCGCGTCGACGAACGAGGCGTCGTCGCCGACCTCGACCCGAGCTTGGATCCGACCGAGGTGCTCGCCGAAGAAAAGCTTGGCCGAGAGCTCGCCGCGAGTGCGGGCTCCGGTCTTTTCGAAGATCGATTTCAGGTGGTCGGTGACCGTGTGCGGGGAGATCGTTAGCCCCTGTGCTGCCTGCGTGGTGCTCGCCCCGCGCAGCATCAGCTGGGTGACCTGCTGCTCGCGTGGGCTGAGGCCGTACGCCTTGAGCAGGATCGGGGCCACCAGAGTCGGATGGGCACGTTGGATGAAAACGGCGACGTCCCCGGGCGGCGCGGCCCCAATCTGCCCCCCGTGGAGAACCAGCCAACTGCCCGATGGCGTCTTCACCGTCGAGCTGGGGAGTGTCGTCCCGCGTCCGCCGGCGCCGCCGGTGATTGCCGCCCTCGTCGCGCTCGCGATGGCGTGGATCGATGGCAGACGCAGCCCGTCTTGAACTGTGGCGCCCGAGAGCTCGGCGAGCAGGGGCTCAGCTGACGAGGAGGCTCGGATCAGCTCACCCGCGGCGTCGAGCTCGACGACTCCAGGGGCATCGGCACGAGTGGCGGCGGAGTTGGAGGCCTCGGCGATCAATCCACGGCGAACGGCGCGCGCGAACAGGGGGGCGGCGGCGGCTAGTAACTCGACGTCGCGCTCCTCGAAGTCGGGCTGACCCGCCCGGCGGACGAGGATCAGCGCGCCCCAGGCGGTGCCATCAGCGACGAACGCGCTGCGGAGCTCCGGGCCGAGCCCGGCGGGCGTGAGCAGGTCGCGAAACCGCGGGCTCCGTTCCGGGTGACCTTCGGTGGCCTCGCTCATCGTCGCCGCCGTGCGCTTCGCGCGGGCCAGTTGACCGAACTTGTTGACGTCCTGCTCCGCGTACTCATTGTTCGCCAGGATCGGGAAGCGGTCGGGGAGATCCTGGAGTCGGTGCTCGGTGATCAGGTTTGACCCGGGGTCGAGGGTGTGCCAGCAGGCGCCGTCGAACGGGACGGTTCTCTTTAGTCGAGCCGCGGCCTCGTCGAAGAACTCGATCCGTACCGGGGCGCGGAGGGCGAGGCGCTCGAGGTCGTCTAGGAGACGCTCGGGCGCCCATCGCTCTCGGGTAGCGCTCCTGGTGGTCATCTCGGGGTACCGCTACGGCTGGGGTCGAGCCTACACCCCCAAGAACTGGGGATGGCGGCCGCCGCCGGACTGCTGGAAGATCGTCGTTCCACGACTCCAGGAGGGGCGATGCAACAGCAGACGATCGAGACCGAGGACTGGGCGGCGGGCGTGATCGTGCGCGAGGGCACCCCAGAGGACACCGACGCCTGCGGGCGGATCTTCTACGACGCCTTCGCCGCGATCGCCGTCCGGCACAACCTCCCGATCGAGCCGAGCTCGCCCGAATTCACGCGGTTCATGGTGAGCAACATGCTGGCCAGCGACGGATTCGCGGGCCTGATCGCCGAGCGAGACGGTGACGTGATCGGGAGCGCGTTTGTCGACGAACGAGCGGTGATCGCCGGCATCGGCCCCGTCACCGTGGACCCCGAGACGCAGGACGGTGGCATCGGCCGGACGCTGATGGAGGCGGCGCTGCGCCGCCAGCGCGAGCGCCAGGTCCCGGGCATCCGGCTGGTTCAGACCGCCTACCACTATCGCTCGCTCGCGCTCTACGCAAAGCTGGGCTTCGTTGTCCGCGAGCCACTGAGCGTCCTGCAGGGCGCGCCGCCAACGCTGAGCGTCCCCGGCCTCGGGGTCCGGCCGGCCGGCCCTGAGGACATCTCCACATGCGGGGAGCTCTGCGCGCGCGTCCACGGCCACGACCGAAACGGCGAGCTAGGCGACGCGATCGCCGCCGGGACCGCCACAGTGGTTGAGCGACCCGACCGAATCTCGGCTTACGCGACCGGGTTCGGCTACGGATGGCACGCGGTCGCCGAGACCAATGAGGATCTGATAGCCCTACTCGGCTCGGCCCGGGCGTTCATGGGCCTCGGGATCTTCGTCCCTTCGCGAAATGCCGAGCTGCTGGGCTGGTGTCTCCGGCACGGGCTGCGGATCGTCCAGCAGTCGACGCTGATGACCATCGGCCTCTACAACGAGCCGCGCGCGGCTTACCTGCCGTCGATCCTGTTCTGAGAGAAACCCAATCAAGAAAGGCGGCAGAACAGGGTGCCGCGGAACCTCGGCAGCGTCGCCGGCCTTGAGATCGGCAGCGTGGCCCGTTCTTCCTGCACGCGGTCTCGCCGCGCAATGACCGGAGGCCAGCAAAGGGAAAATCCTGTCAGGCCTTCGATCAGCGACGGGCCCCGGCCGGACGCACGGCGGTCGCCCGATTCTTCTTCGCGATCCGGTAGTTAGGGCTCCGGAACTGCGGCGTTGGCTCGAATGCTGATCAGGATCGTTTGACGGAGACCAGCACAAGCCTCTCGGTGCCCCCCTTGACCGTTTGCTCGCGAATGGTTCCGACGCCGCGTACGTAGAGCTTGTGGTCGACTGTTCCCGGCTCGAGGCGGGTGGTCTCCTGGGTGAGGAGGGCGTGGCGCGAGGAAACGGCGGGGCTCTTGACGTGGGCGTGGAGGCTGAGCACTTTGAACTGGTCCTCGGGCGTGTCCCTTGAAATATTCCTGACGACCGGTTCCGCCGGGTTTCGGGTGCGCGGGCATGTAGATCCCCGCGCGCGCCCCGTTCGAGCCCGCGAGCCAGGTCCCCTCGGTGCTGAGCGTGCGGCCGTGGGTGTCCAGCGTCGCGGTGCGCTCACCGAGATACCAGACGTTTCCGTGTCGGTCCTGCGCGTACCAGTCGGTGGTGCGCTCCGCGAGGCGGCCGTTGAGGTAGAGCCGGTCGTGAATTACGGTGGTGGAGACGCCGAGGATCGCGCGGCGCAGGTGCGTGACCGTGAGCACGTCAAGGGCGCGCTTGCCGTCCTTGGCCCCGCGGTACCTGAATGTGGTGCCGGGGCGCAGCGGGAACCAGGGATTGCTGATCTTCCTAACGAAGCTTCCGGGGTTCGGCAGCGGCGGGATCTGCAGGGATGCCGCGGCCGGGGCCGCCGTGGCTCCGACGGCAATCGCCGTGAGGCTGAGGAGTGTTCTGCGCATCGATACCTCCTTGCGGTTTGAGTTGTCGCGGCGACCGTAGGGAAGCAGGATGAACCGGGGATGACAGCGTCGTTCATGCGGCTTTCATGTTGGCTTCGCCACACTCCTGGCGTGCGCGTACTTGTCGTTGAGGACGAGGCTCGGATGGCGAAGGTGATCCAGGCCTCACTGACCAAGGAAGGGCTAGCGGCAGATGTTGCCGGCGATGGCGAGCAGGCGCTGTGGATGGCCACCGCGATCGACTACGACGTGATCGTGCTCGACCTTATGCTGCCTGGCCGCTCCGGGGTGGACACCTGCAGGTTGCTGCGCGAGCGCCGTGTCTGGTCGCCGGTGCTGATGCTGACCGCGCGCGAGGCGGTGGAGGACCGCGTGGCTGGCCTCGACAGCGGGGCGGACGACTACCTGGTCAAGCCGTTCGCTCTCGCCGAACTACATGCTCGCCTGCGCTCGCTGATACGCCGTGGCCGACCGGAGCGTCCCACGGTCCTGAGCGTCGGCGACCTGCGCCTTGACCCGGCGCGGCGCGAGGTGCATCGCGGGGATGTTGATATCGGGCTTTCGGCCAAGGAGTTCTCCTTGCTCCAGGCCCTCATGCGTCGTCCGGGGGAGGTACTCACACGGCTGGAGCTGTTAGAGCAGGCGTGGGATTTCGCCTACGAGACCCGCTCGAATGTCATCGACGTCTACATGCGCCGCCTGCGGCGCAAGGTAGATGAACCTTTCGGCGTTCACTCGCTGGAGACGATCCGCGGGGCCGGATACCGTGTGCGCGAGCCGTGACCGGCCGGGTCCCCATCCGGGCGCGGGTAGCCGCGGCGTTCGCAATCACGATGGCGCTGGTACTCGTCGGAACGGGAGTGTTCATCTACTCCCGACTCGGCGACGATCTTGCGCGCGCGCTGGACACGGATCTGCGGCTGCGGGCCCAGGATGTCTCGGCGCTCCTCACCGATCCCGGCAGCTCGCTGAGAGCGGAATCCGGAGGCCAGCTGATTGAGCACGGCGAGAGCTTCGCTCAGCTCCTGGACCGCGATGGCCACGCCGTCGATGCGACGACGGGACTGGGGAAAGGTCCGCTGCTTGGGCGCAATCAGGCGGTGGAGGCGTTGAGGCGTCCGCGGTTCTTCGATCTGCCGCGGGTCCCGGGCCTGGATGAGCGGGCGCGGCTGCTTGCCGTGCCGATCGTGCGCGGCGGGCAGCGGGTCGTTCTGGTGATCGGAGCCACGCGGGAGAATCGTGCCGAGGCCCTACGCAACCTGCGAACCGAGTTGCTGATCGCCGGTCCGGCGGCATTGGTGCTAGCCACCGGGTTGGGCTACCTCCTCGCCGGCACAGGGCTGCGCACCGTCGAGGCGATGCGCCGGCGCGCGGCGGAAATCTCCGCCGAACGCGCCGGGGAACGGCTGCCGGTGCCTCAGACCGCGGACGAGCTCCAGCGACTCGGCGAGACTCTGAACGCGATGCTCGCCCGGCTCGAGCAGGCGCTCGAGCGTGAGCGTGGCTTCGTCGCGGAGGCAGGACACGAGCTCCGCACGCCGCTTGCGCTGCTGCGCGCAGAGCTCGACTACGC
>JALYXK010000142.1 GCA_030947145.1 Actinomycetota bacterium | reverse complement strand
GACCTCCTCGACACCGCGGCCCGGGAGCGGCAGCTGGTTACGGGGCTGGCCACCGAGCGCGGCCGGCTCGGGGTCTGGCTGGTCGGCGAGGCCGGTGCGCTGCTCGTGCGCCCGGGCGGCCGGCGGGTGTGCTGCTACTGCGTTAAGGCGACCGATCCCGGGCTGCCCTCCGGGGACCGGATCGCCCACCTGCTGCTCGCGCTCCGGACCGACGAGAACGGCTTCGCCACGGTGGCGAATCTGGCCTTCTCCGGTGCCGTCTGGCGCCTGCGCCGGCGTTTAGCGCCTGAGCAGCGCGCGGCGCTCGGCGCTGCGGCGAAGCTCGCCCGCGCGATGTGAGCGCCAGTCGGAGCATCGGCGCTTGATCCTGCGCGCCAGCCGCGGGGCCGACCGTCCCGGAAGATGTTTGTCCGTGGGGCCAATGTGACCTTACGGGTGGGGGGCCATGATGCTCGTCATGACCCGTCCAAACCCATCATCGAAGGTCCTGCTCCTCGCCGACCGGCGCGATGCCTCCTCCGCGTCCGGCGCCATCCCAGTTCGTCGCTACCGGCTCGCGCGCGTCCGTTTCGACGGTCGCGCCACTGAGAGCGGGATACGCTTCGAGCATCTCAAGCGCGTCTACGACTGATCGCCTCGCCCGGGCCGGCCCCGGTCCGCGCCGGCCCGGCGAGCGGAGTGGATCGGCGCGGTACGCTTAAGCCATGCAAAAACAACTCGAGGGCCGTCCCGATCGTACGCCGGTCCTGAAAAAGGCCGTAGCTGGTCTGGTGCTCGTGGCGGTGGCCGCGGTCGCGATCTGGGTGGTCATCGGCGTCGTCAAGGCGATCTTCGTGACTGTCCTGGTGATCGCCGTGGTGCTGGCGGCGCTCTGGGCCGTCAAGACCATCGTCTGGTGAGGGTCAGCCCGTGGGTGGCATGGGCCTGGTCATCATCATGTTCTTCTTCGGGCTGGCCGGGGGCATCGTGGGCCGCCTCAAGGGAAGCTCGTTCTTCATCTGGTTCCTGATCTCCGGGACGGTTCCCTTCATCGGATTGATCACGGCCGTCTTCTGGCGTCTGGACAACGAGGAGCTCCGACGCCAGTGCCCGGAGTGCGGCCGGATCGTCAAGCTCCACGATGCCGTCTGCATGAAGTGCGGCACCGAGCTGGAGTTCCCCGACGTGGCGATCGTCAGTGAGGCGGCGACGCGCCTGCGTTCCCGGGAGCCCTCTCGGCCGAGCGTCGCCTAGGCCATCAAGTCCGCCGCAGCCGCGGCCAGACGGTCAAGGATCCTGCGGGAAGCGATCCACTAAACTCGCCGGTTCCGCCGCGCGCGGATCGGTCGCGCGCGCCCAGAAAGCCAGATCCGCGAAAGGAGGCGAGCGCAATGCGTGCAGTCGACGCCCTGATGGAGTGCCTGAAGGCGGAAGGTGTGGACGTCGTATTCGGCCTTCCGGGAGGCGCGAATCTTCCCACCTACGACGCGTTCTACGACGCCGGGATCCGGCACATCCTCGTGCGCCACGAGGCCGGCGGCGGCCACGCGGCCGAGGGCTACGCCAAGGCCACCGGGAAGGTGGGGGTCTCGTTGGGCACCAGCGGTCCCGGCGCCACCAACCTGGTCACGCCGATCTGCGACGCGATGATGGATTCGGTGCCGGTCGTGTTCCTGACCGGTCAGGTGCGGACGGATCTGCTGGGCACCGACGGCTTCCAGGAGGCGGACACGATCGGGATCACGATGCCGATCGTCAAGCACAGCTTCATGATCCAGCACCCGTTGGAGATCCCCCGCTCGATCCACGAGGCGTTCCACATCGCCCGTACCGGACGACCGGGACCCGTCGTGGTCGACATTCCTCAGGATCTCAGCCGCGCCGACATCCCCTACGAGCCGGTCACCGACCTCCATCTCCCCGGCTATCAGCCGACCACGGACGGCAACCAGAAGCAGATCCGGCTGGCCGCCAAGGCGCTGGCCAACTCTCACCGTCCGGTCATCTACGCGGGCGGAGGCGTGATCTCGGCAGACGCCTCGGCCGAGTTGACCGAGCTGGCGCTTTCGGACCGCTTCCCGGTCACCTGCACCGTGATGGGGCTGGGCGGCTTCCCCGCGCCCCACGACCAGTGGCTGGGGATGCTGGGCATGCACGGGACGCGGAGCGCCAATTACGCCATGGACGAGGCGGACCTGATCATCGCGATCGGCGCGCGCTTCGATGACCGGATCACCGGCAAGCTCTCCGAGTTCGCGCCGCGGGCCAAGTTCATCCACATCGACGTGGATCCGGCGGAGATCTCTAAGAACGTGCCGGCGCACATCCCGATCGTCGGCGATGCGAAGAACATCCTGCCGCGGCTGACGGCCGAGTACCGCGCGCTCGAGGCCGACCCGGCCCGGCTGGAGGAATGGTGGACGCGGATCCGCGCCTGGAAGGCTCGCTACCCGCTCGTTTACGAGGACTCCACGGACGCCGAGATCAAGCCGCAGTACATGGTGGAGGCGCTGTACGAGGCCACCGGCGGCGACGCGATCGTCACCAGCGACGTGGGCCAGCACCAGATGTGGACCGCCCAGCGTTACCACTTCGCCAAGCCGCGGCGCTGGATCAATTCCGGCGGCCTCGGGACGATGGGCTTCGGCCTGCCGGCGGCGATGGGCGCGAAGGTGGGACGCCCGGACGAGACCGTGGTCTGCATCGCCGGCGACGGCTCGGTCCAGATGAACATGCAGGAGCTCGCGACCTGCGCCCAGGAGGGCATCGCGATCAAGGTGTTCATCATGAACAACGGCTACCTCGGCATGGTCC
>JALYXK010000138.1 GCA_030947145.1 Actinomycetota bacterium | reverse complement strand
GCCGCGCGCAGGCGTTGCCGGCGGTAGTAGAAGCGCATGTGCCCCCGGGTCCAGAGGGACGCGTTGACCTCCGCCTGGTCCGCCGGAGAGGCCGTCGAGGGCTTCGGGCTGATCAGCCCGTCTCGGGCTGGACGCGAAGACTGGGGGCGAGCGCTCGGCAACAGCTCGACCATAGCGGGGGCGTACGTTTGCTTAGTGGTGGTTTGGCTCGCACCGAGGCCCGGGTAGCTCGCGATCAGTGAGATTCGCCGCCTTCTTCGCGTCCCTCATGGCGTGCGTGCTCGCGATCGTCGCCGCCGTGGTCCTCGGCGGTATCGCCTGGATCGTCATCGCCGTGCTGGCCGGCCTGTTCCTGGCCCTGGGGATCTACGACCTGGTCCAGCGTCGCCACGCGATTCTGCGCAATTACCCGATCCTCGGGCACGCCCGTTTCATGATGGAGGCGATCCGCCCCGAGCTGCAGCAGTACTTCATCGAGCGCAACTACGACGGGCGTCCCTACGACCGGGATACCCGCACGGCCGTCTACGAGCGGGCCAAGGGGGTCAAGGACGAGCAGGCCTTCGGCACCGAGCGCGACGTCGCCGAGCCCGGCTACGAGTGGCTGCTGCATTCGGCGCACCCGCATGATCCGCCGAAGGATCCCCCGCGGGTGCGGATCGGCGGCCCCGACTGCTCGCGCCCCTACGACATTGCGCTGCTGAACGTCTCGGCCATGAGCTTCGGGGCGCTCTCCGGCGCCGCGCTGACCGCGCTCAACCGCGGCGCCGCCAAGGGTGGCTTCGCCCACGACACGGGCGAGGGCGGCCTGTCCAAGTACCACCTCGAAGGCGGCGACGTGGTCTGGGAGATCGGCACCGGCTATTTCGGCGCCGACACCAAGGACGGCGGCTTCGATCCCGGGAAGTTCCGCGAAAAGGCGGCCCACGACTCAATCAAGTGCGTCTCGCTGAAGCTGAGTCAGGGCGCCAAGCCCGGCATCGGCGGCGTGCTGCCGGGGCCCAAGGTGACGGCGGAGATCGCCAAGGCCAGGAGCGTGCCCCAGGGCCAGACCTGCGTGAGCCCGCCCGGGCACAAGGTGTTCTCGACCCCGCGCGAACTGATCCAGTTCATCGCCCACATGCGCGAGCTGGCCGGCGGCAAGCCGGCCGGGTTCAAGCTCTGCATCGGGACGCGCCATGAGCTGCTGGCTATCTGCAAGGCGATGCTCGAGGAGGGGACCGCTCCGGACTTCATCGTGATCGACGGTGCCGAGGGCGGCACCGGCGCGGCCCCGGCCGAATACGAGGATCACATGGGCACTCCGCTCACCGAGGGCTTGATGTACCTGCACAACGCGCTGGTCGGCTGCGGCCTGCGCGACCGGATCCGGATCGGCGCCAGCGGCAAGGTCGCCACCGGCAGTGACATCGTCAAGCGCCTGGCCCAGGGCGCTGACTACACCAACGCCGCGCGGGCCATGATGATGGCAGTGGGCTGCATCCAGTCGCAGGAATGCCACCTCAACACTTGTCCCGTCGGGGTGGCCACCCAGGATCCGAAACGGATCCGGGCCCTCGACGTGCCGGACAAGACCGAGCGGACCTACCGCTATCAGAAGGCCACGGTGGCCGAGGCCCAGCGGCTGATCGCGTCCATGGGCTTGCACTCCCCCGCCGACGTGGGTCCCCACCACCTGGTCCGTCGCGTCGACCACGTGACCTCACTCAGCTACGCCGACCTGTTTGATTGGCTCTCGCCGCGCCAGCTCCTGGAGGAGCCGCCGGAGGACTGGGTCACCGACTGGAAGCGCGCCGATCCCGACTCGTTCCAAGCCCGAGCCGTCTAGAGGCAGGAGGCCGCGCGGATGCCCACCGTCGCCGAGACCATCGTCACCGCCATCGCCGACCTCGGCGTCAAGACCGTCTGGGGCGTGGTGGGCGACGCGCTGAACCCGATCACCGACGCGATCCGGCAGGAGGAGCGGCTGGAATGGATCGGCGTGCGCCATGAAGAGGTCGGGGCGTTCGCCGCGGGCGCGCAGGCCCAGCTCTCCGGCACGCTCGGCGTATGCATGGGCACGGTCGGGCCCGGCTCGATCCACCTGCTCAACGGCCTCTACGACGCCAAGAAGTCGCTCGCCCCCGTGCTGGCCATCTGCGGCCAAGTGCCCCTGGCCGAGCTGGGCAGCGATTTCTTCCAGGAGGTCGACAACGATGCGGTCTTCCGGGACGTCTCGGTGTTCTGCCGCACGCTGACCAGCGCCGAGCAGCTCCCGGGCCTGCTCGAGCAGGCCGTGCAGCTGGCCCTCGACACCCCCGGCGTGGCCGTGCTCACCGTCCCCGGTGACGTCGCCGCCCACGACGCCCCGGGCACCCCGCCCCACTTCGTCACCGAGCGCCGCCCGGTGGTCCCCGACCCCGCGGCCCTGCGCGATGCCGCCCGGCGCATCGATGAGGCCTCGGCGGTGACGCTCCTGGTCGGGAGGGGCGCCCGCCACGCGCGGGCCGAGGTGCTCGCCCTGGCCGACCGGCTGGCCGCGCCGATGGTGCTTACGCTGAAGGCCAAGGAGGGACTCGAGCACCAGAACGACTTCGCCGTCGGGCAGAGCGGGCTGATCGGCAACCCGGCGGCGCAGCACGCCTTCGAGGAATGCGACCTGCTGCTGATCCTGGGCAGCGATTTTCCCTACACCGACTGGTATCCCAAAGGCAAGCGGGTGGTGCAGATCGACGAGCGCGGAGCGCACATCGGGCGGCGCACGCCGGTCGAGTTCGGCGTGGTCAGCGACGCCCGCCTGGCCGCGGCCGGGTTGCTCGAGGCCGTGGCGCAGAAACCAGATCGCTCCCACCTCGACGCGGCCGTATCGAAATACAGCTCTTGGCGCGAGCACCAGGAGCAACTCGCCGACCCCGACTACGACTCGCGGGGGATCGTCGAGAAGGTCCGGACCGTGTTCGACAACCCGGAGGCGCGGATCCGGCCCGAGGCCGTGGCGGTAGCCGTCGACCGGCACGCCTCCGAGGGCGCGATCTTCACCACCGATACCGGGATGTCCACCGTCTGGCTCTCGCGCTTCGTCACCCTGCGCGGCACGCGGCGGTTGCTCGGCTCCTACAACCTCGGATCGATGGCCAACGCGATGCCCC
>JALYXK010000456.1 GCA_030947145.1 Actinomycetota bacterium | reverse complement strand
GCGGCGGTCATCAACTCGACCTTCGGCCGGGTTGTGGCGCCGGTGTTCCCGCTGAGGCGCTGAAAAGGGCGCGCAACAGGAGTAGCGTCGGGTAGAACAAGATCATCGGGAGGCTCGGGCGCCGTGGTTCGGGCGCTCGAGCAGCCTGATCTAGACGCATCAGC
The DNA here is from genome assembly GCA_030947145.1 of Actinomycetota bacterium. Classification (GTDB taxonomy): domain Bacteria; phylum Actinomycetota; class Thermoleophilia; order Solirubrobacterales; family Solirubrobacteraceae; genus Palsa-465. The sequence goes on along the minus strand of JALYXK010000456.1, from coordinate 5,958 downwards.
GACACAAAGGAGAGGCTTCGATGGCAGACAGCGTTGAGACTCCGGCCAGCGACCAGGATCTGGATAAAGATCTCGCCGCGCTGCTCGACACCGAGCGCTTCGAGCCATCGGAGGAGTTCCGCAAGAACGCGCTGCTGAGCGACCCTTCGATCTACGAGGAGGCGGACCAGGACTGGCAGGGCTGGTGGGCGAAGAACGCCGGTGAGCTGCACTGGTTCAAGGAATGGGACGAGGTGCTCGACGACTCCAACCCGCCGTTCTACAAGTGGTTCGTCGGCGGTGAGCTGAATGTGTCCTACAACTGCCTGGACCGGCACGTCGAGGCCGGCAACGGCGACCGTGTCGCCTTCCACTGGCATGGTGAAGAGGGCGACACGCGGACGATCACCTACTCCGATCTGCACGCCGACGTCCAGCGCTTCGCCAATGCTCTACGCGACCTCGGCGTGAAGAAGGGCGACATCGTCGGGATCTACCTTCCGATGATTCCCGAGGTCGCCGTGGCCATGCTCGCCTGCGCACGGATCGGCGCCCCCCACAACGTCGTCTTCGGCGGCTTCTCGGTCGAGTCGGTCCGCGAGCGGATGGAGGTCTCCGAGGCCAAGACGCTGATCACCGTCGACGGCGCTGCCCGCAAGGGCAAGACCGCGAACGTCAAGCAGAACGTCGACGAGGTGATGGGCGACCTGAAGACGCTGGAGAACATCGTCGTGGTGCGTTCCAAGGGCGTCGACTGCGAGATGCAGGAAGGCCGCGACGTCTTCTACGACGAGATCATGGAGGCGGCAGACGCCGAGTGCGAGGCGGAGCCGCTGGACGCCGAGCATCCGCTGTTCGTGCTCTACACCTCGGGCTCGACGGCCAAGCCGAAGGGGATCGTCCACACCACGGGCGGCTACCTGACCGGCGTCAGCACCACCCATCGCTACGTCTTCGACCTCCGCCCTGAGAAGGACGTGTACTGGTGCTCGGCCGACGTCGGCTGGGTCACCGGCCACTCGTACATCGTCTACGGGCCGCTGGCCAACGGCGCGACCTCGGTGATGTACGAGGGCGCTCCCGATTACCCGCACAAGGGCATCTGGTGGGAGCTGTGCGAAACGTACAAGGCGACGATCTTCTACACGGCACCGACGGCGATCCGCGCCTGCATCAAGTGGGGACGGGAGCATCCGGAGAAGTTCGACCTCTCCTCACTGCGCGTGCTCGGATCGGTCGGAGAGCCGATCAACCCGAAATCTTGGCTGTGGTACTACAAGGTGATCGGCGGCGAGCGCTGCCCGATTGTCGACACGTGGTGGCAGACCGAAACCGGGGCGATCATGATCACGCCGCTCCCGGGGATCACCGAGCTCAAGCCCGGCTCGGCCACCCAACCGTTCCCCGGCATCAAGGCCGATGTCGTCGACGAGCGCGAGGGTGAGCCGGTCGGGGAGGGCCAGGGGTTGCTGGTGCTCCGCCGGCCCTGGCCGTCGATGTTGCGCACGCTCTACAAGGACGACGATCGTTTCATCGAGACCTACTTCTCGCGCTTCGGCAAGGAGACCTACCTCGTCGGCGACGCCGCACGCAAGGACAAGGATGGCTACTACTGGGTGATCGGGCGGATCGACGACGTCGTCAACGTCTCCGGCCACCGGCTCTCGACCGCCGAGGTCGAGTCCGCGATCGTCGCGCACTCCTCCGTCACCGAGGCCGCGGTCATCGGCATGACCGACGAGGACAGCGGCCAGGCGATCTGCGCGTTCGTGACGCTGCAGGGCGACACCGAGGGCAGCGACGAGCTGATCCAGGGGATTCGGGAGACGGTCGCCAGCCGGATCGGAAAGTTCGCCCGCCCGAAGCGGATCATCTGGGCCGACGACCTGCCCAAGACCCGCTCCGGAAAGATCATGCGCCGGCTGCTGCGCGACATCGCGGACGGCCGCGCCGTCGGCGACGTCACCACCCTGCGCGACCCGGACGTGATGTCGAAACTCGAGGGCAAGATCAAAGAGGAGCAGAAGGCCGAGGAATAGGCCGGTCCCGCGAATTTGGGGTGATCGCCCCCCGCGATCACCCCAGCCCGCTACGACCCGAGGGAATCGCCCTCCGGGCGATTCCCTCCAATGGAATCGCCCCCCGGGCGATTCCACAGCCCCGCAGCCCTGGCCCCCGGCGTGGACGGGGACCAGGGCTGTCTCGGCCGGGGCGTTCTCGCCGTGGCTCGGGAAAAAATGCTCGGACTGCTCGGGAGCGGTCGGAGCTGAGCGCTACGTGGCGAGGAACGGTTGGCGGGGTACCTGAAACGTCTTCCATTTGGGAGGAGACAACCCAGGTATCGGCGGGAGCGCGGCAACTGATGAGCCCAGTCAACGGATGTCCGAGCCGGAGGCGCTGAGGCAGCCTCGATCAAGCTCGGGCCGTGACAGGCCGGTAAGCGCTAGCGACGCCGCTTGCGCTTGCGCTTGGGCGTCGTTGCCCGCGTCCGGCCGCCGCCGGAGGCACCGATGACCTCGGCCTCGGCCTCGGCTTCGGGCTCCGCCTTCGGCTTGGACTTCGGCTTCGGGTTGGGCCGGCCGAGCTGACCCCGCTGGCCGCGCATCTCCGCGGAGGTCGGCCACTTCTCGATCTGGCCGGTGCGCCACGAGGCCGGCAGTCCGGACGGCCAGCGTCCCGACAGCAGGTAGGCCAGCGCGAGTAACCAGAAGCCTTGGACGACCGGGACGGGTGACCCGATCGGGAACAGCACGAGCACGCCGGCGAAGACCCCCAGGTAGCCCATGAAGCGAGTGAGCAGGCCGACGCGCATCGCGTTGAGCGCGATCATCACGAATCCGGCGGTGAGGATCAGCGAGGCGAACTGGGCGATCAGCGGCAGGGCAATCACCAAGCCGGAGCTGGTCAGGTGGTGAGCTTGCTGGTAGGTCTGGCAGCAGCCCTTGACGAATTCGTTGGCCTTGCTGGCGATCACGATCGCGTAGATCACGGCGCTGATCGCCGACAAACCGCCGCCGATGATCGCCAACCAGCGGATGAAGTCCCGCAGTTCCCCGTTGCGGGCGCGGGCAACCTGGAACAGATAGCTCAGCGTCCAGGCCACCAGGCCGAGCGCGATGCTGTTGATGATCGCCCCGATCAGGTCGGTGGGAAAGCGCTTGTGCTCGGTGATCAGATCGAGCGTCAGCTCCTCGACCTTCGTGTGCGTGCCGCTTAGCTGGATGATCGCGGCGGCGACGAGCAGCACCCCGGCCAGCGCAGCCACGATCGTCTGCCGGGTCCGGGCGCGCGCCTCCCAGGCGAGTTGGTCGTTGCCGCTCATCGAGTCCGACATGCTAGTGGCAGAGGAGGTACCGAACCTGGCGGGGTGCCGGTGGTCGCGGTGCGGCGCTACCGCCGGCGCGGTGGGAGCCCGCGGGGCGCAGACTCGCCCTCGGACTGCATCCGCGCAGGAACGTAGGTGGGGTCATCGCGGGTGATCAGCCTGGAGACCCGATCGCCGACGGCGAGCACGAGATCCAAGACGGGCGCCGCCAGACGGATCGCCAACTCGATGCGCCCGCGCAGCGCGGCATTGGGAGTCGAGGCGGGCATCGCCCGAGTCAGTGTAAGGGCGCCAGTCAGGCAGACTAGTCCGCATGCCGTCCGAGAACGACCTGACCGGGACTCCGTGCCCGGCCTGCGGCGGCCGGCTGGTGGCCTGGCGCGCGGTGCCGGCCTCCGAGCCCGGCTTGACCGCCGGCCGGTACGAGCTGTGGCGGTGCGCGACCTGCGGCTCGGCCGTCACGGCCGGCGAGGCATCGCCCGAGCTGCACGAGACCGGCGCCTACCGGGCCGGACAGCCTCGCCTCTATCGCCTCGTGACGCCGCTGCTGCGGTCCTTCGACCGCCAGCGCCTGGCCATGCTGCGGGCCGCCGCCCCGCCCCCGCGGCGACTCCTGGACGCCGGCGCCGGACGCGGCCGGTTTCTCGCCGCCGCACTGGCGGCCGGCTACGACGCCTTCGGGATCGAGCCGTCGGCCCGGGGCGCCGGCACCGCCGCCGCCCTCGGTCTGCCGGTGCGACGGGCCGGGATCGAGGCGGCTGGCCTGCCCGCGGCATCGGTCGACGTGGTGACGCTGTGGCACGTGCTCGAGCACCTCGACAATCCGGCGGTAGCGCTGGCGGAGATCGCCCGCTGGCTGCGGCCCTCCGGAATCTTGCTGGTCGGAGTGCCGAACCTCTCGAGCTGGCAGGCTCGCGCCGGAGCCGATCGCTGGTACCACCTCGACCCCCCGCGCCATCGGGTCCATTTCACCGAGGCCGGAGTCGGCGAGCTCTTGCGTGGCCAGGGCTTCTCCGTGGTCGCCACCCGGCACCTGCTGCTCGAGCACAATCCGTTCGGGATGTGGCAGTCGCTGGTCAACCGCCTGACCCGTCAGCCGTCCTACCTCTACAACCTGCTGAAGCGAAACGCCCCGGTGCGCTCGCGCGATTTGGCCATCACGATCGCCGCCCTCCCGCTCCTGCCAGTCGCCGCGGCGGCCGAGCTGATCGCCGGCCTCCTGCACCGCGGAGGCACGATCGCGGTGCTGGCGCGACGCACCGATCAACGCCACGGGGAGACGACCGCACGGCAGGCTCGGCGACCCGAGTAGCATTGAGTCATGGAAGGCAGTGGATTTGGTGGAATGTTCGGTGATCCCGATGATCTGCAGCGCAGACTTGGGGAGTTCGCCGAGCAGATGCAGGGCGCCCAGCGCTTGGCCTGGGCCGACAACGCGATCAAGCTCGCCGTCGACCTCACCGTCGCCTCGCTCAACCGCGTCAACATCCAAGGCACGACCGAGCAGCAGGCCGAGCAGCTCCGCTCGGTGATGTCTGTGGTGTTTCCCGAGGCTGTGACGCTGGTCCGCGAAGCGCGCGAAGGTCTCCAGTAACGGCCGCAAGGCGATCCACCCGAGGACCCGTCGGTCATGGTCGGACGGTTTGACTCTGCGGCCCTTATTTGAGTAGGCGCGAGAGGCGCCGGTCCTTGAGCAGCTTGCCCTCGGTCTGGCACTTCGGGCAGTAGCACATCACGTAATCCTCGTAGAACACCGCCTCGAGTCGGTCCCCGCAGCGCGGGCAGGGATCACCGTTACGCCGGTGAACGGTCAGCGGCATCGGGACCTTGTCCTTGATCGGCAGCGAGATCGCCTGCTCGTAGTGCGCGATCACCTCTCCCAGCCGGGCGATCGTGGTGGCCCGAAGTCCGGCCGCCTCGTCCGGATCGAGATCGGAGCCGCGCTTGAACGGGGACAGCCTGGCCGCGTGCAGGATCTCGTCGACCCACGAGCGGCCGATGCCGGCGATCACGTGCTGGTCGCGCATCAGCGCGTTTAGGGGGCGAGGCTGGTCCAGCAGCGGCCCGAACTCCGGCGGGTCGGGCCAGGCATCAGGTCCGAGCGCCGCCAGCGTTTCCTCACCGTCCACCTCGTCGGAGCGCAGCAGCTTCAGCCACGCCCGCTGCTTGGTGCCAAACTCCCGCAGCCGCAGCTCACGTCCGTCGTCCAGTCGGATCAATATGCGCGAGTTTCGGTCGCGCAGCGATGCGCGGGTGTCGAACAGCTGCAGCCGGCCAGCCGACATCAAGTGGATCAGGATCGTCAGCCCGTCCTCGATCTCGATCAGGAACAGCTTCCCGCGGCGGCGCAGACGGAGAATCGTCCGGCCCTCCAGCGTCGCGATCGGCGGGTCGAAGGTCTTCAGCGCATTGATCCCCGGCGTGAGCACCGATTCGATCCGCGCGCCGGCCACCGCGGCGCCGATCAGCCTCGACGTGATCTCTACTTCGGGTAACTCGGGCATCGTTCTCTGTAACTGAGGGTACGCCGAATGGGTCGGATTGTTCGATCTCCTTGAGGCTCGCTTTACGCCGCGTCAAGAGACTCGACGTCATGAGTGACCTACTGGCGATCATCGGCCCGGCGGACGTCGACGAGGACCTCCTCGACGAGA
>JALYXK010000450.1 GCA_030947145.1 Actinomycetota bacterium | reverse complement strand
CAGGACAACCCGATCAGCGACGGGCAGACCCCGCTGCTCGGCGTCGACGTCTGGGAGCACGCCTACTACCTGAAGTACCAGAACAAGCGCCCCGATTACATCGACGCCTGGTGGAACGTGGTCAACTGGACGAAGGTCTCTGAGGGCTTCTCGAAGGTCGGCTAGCCCGTTCGCGGAACGGCGCTCCGATTATTCGGAGCGCCCGCCCGCTCGGCGATCAACCGAGGGGTTGCGACATTTCTCAGGCTATACCTGAGTTATCTACCTACCCCGGTGTGATCAGGCCCGGGTGAAGCGGCGCCCGGAGACCGGCGAGGCTTCCTCGTCGAGGCGCGCCGGCTCAGGTGCGATCACCGAAAGCAGCGCGTCATCTGCCGCCTCGTCGTCGGCCGCGGCGGCTTCCAGCGCGGCCAGACGCTCGGGCGTCATCGCGGTCGCGTCCTCGTTCTCGGCCAGCCAGGCACGGGCCTCGGCGGCGGCGTGCTCATCGCGCCGCACGGTCTTGCCCGCGGCGTAGTAGCGGTCGATTTCCTTGAACAGCTCGTCCACCAGCTGCTCGGTGGGCACCTTCTTCAGCGGCTCGCCCTTGGAGTAGATCATGCCCATGTCCTTCGCCCCGGTGATCCCGAAGTCGGCGTGGCGCGCCTCGCCGATGCCGTTGACCGCGCAGCCCAGCACCGACACCTCGATCGGGTCCGCGTAGGCCTCCAGCCGCGCTTCGACCTCAGCCACGACCGTGTCCATGTCGAACTGTAGCCGCCCGCAGGTGGGACAGGCGATCAGCACCGGGCCGCGCTCCCGCAGCTTCAGTGCCTTGAGGATCTCCCAGGCCACCTTGACCTCCTCCTCGGCGTGAAACGTCGAGAGCGAGATCCGGATCGTGTCGCCGATTCCGTCCGCGAGCAGGGTGCCGAGTCCGACCGCGGACTTCAGTGAACCCGACCACTTGGTCCCGGCCTCGGTGACGCCGAGGTGCAGCGGGTACGGGATCCGCTGCGCCAGCAGCCGGTTGGCGGCGATCGTGTTGGGCACCGACGTCGACTTCATCGACACCTTGAAATTCCGGAAGTCCAAGCGCTCCATCAGTTCGACCGTCTCGACCGCGGCGGTGACCAGCGCCTGCACCGGATTGTCGTATTCGAGCTGGCGCAGATGGGCGGGCAACGAGCCCGAGTTGACCCCCACGCGCAGCGGCGTCCCAAGCTCGGCCGCCCGGGCCGTCACCTGCGCGACCTTGTCCGGACCGCCGATGTTGCCCGGGTTCAGCCGCACGCAGTGCGCGCCGGCCTCCAGCGCCTTGAGCGCCAGCGTGTGGTTGAAGTGGATGTCGGCGATCACCGGGATCGGCGACTCGCGGACGATCGTCTTCAGCGCCTCGACGTCCTGGTCGCGGGGCACCGCGACCCTGACGATGTCGGCGCCCGCCTCCGCCACGCGGCGGATCTGATCCATCGTCGCCGGCAGATCGGCGGTCTCGGTCTTGGTCATCGTCTGCACGGCCACCGGGGCGCCGCCGCCGATCGCCACACCGCCGACGTGAATCTGGCGCTGAGAGGACATGGACCCAGTGTAGAGCGAGCGACCGGCCCGCAACTTAGGCAGCGGTTGACGGTTGGTGCTCTGCATGCCCCGAATCAGACGACTCCTCCCCATCCTGCCGATGCTCGCCCTGCTGGCCGCCGTACAGGCGGCGCCGGCGGCCGCCTCAAGCACCCAAGAGGCGATCTTCCAGGACGACGGACTGCTCTCCCAGAACCCCGCCGGAGCCATGGCCACGCTGCGCAGCCTGGGCGTGACCAGAGTCCGCGTCGCGGTCGCGTGGTCCCGGATCGCCCCGCAGCCGACCGCCAAGCAGGCCCCCAAGGGCTTCAACGCCGGCAGCCCGTCCGCGTATCCGGCGGCGAATTGGAGCTTCTTCGACCAGGTGGTCGAGAACGCGCACGCCAACGGGATCTCGCTTGACTTCCTGCTCACCGCGCCGGTTCCCCGCTGGGCGGAGGGCCGGGACAAGCCGGCCGGCGACCCCTTCGGCGCCTGGAAGCCGTCCGCGGCCGACTACGGCGCGTTCGTCAAGGCGATCGGTACCCGCTACAGCGGGAGCTACGAGCCCAAGGGCTCGTCGGGACCGCTGCCGGCGGTGAACTTCTGGGGAATCTGGAACGAGCCCAACTACGGTCCCGATCTGGCGCCCCAGACCGCGAGCAGCGGCCGAGTTCAGCTCGCCGCGGCCTCCTACCGCGGGCTGCTCGGCCACGCCTGGAGCGCGCTGCGGGCCAGCGGCCACAAGCGCGACACGATCGTCTTCGGCGAGACCGCCCCCCACGGGTACGTGTCGGGCGGCAACTTCAGCGGCACCGCGCCGCTGGAGTTCGTGCGCGGCTTGTACTGCGTGAACTCCCACAATCAGCAGTTGCGCGGAACATTGGCCAGCCAGAACGGCTGCCCGACGACCGCCGCCGGATCACGACGGTTCCGCTCCCAGAATCCGGCGCTGTTCTCGAGCAGCGCATTCGCCGCTCATCCCTACGCCGAGGCCACACCGCCGAACAGGTCTCTGCTGGCCAAGGGCCAGGATCACGCCGACGTCGCGGACCTGGGCGCGGCCGGCAAGCTCGAACGGACGCTCGACCGCCTGAACCGGGTCTACGGCTCGCACAAGCAGTTCCCGGTCTACTCGACCGAATACGGGTATCAGACCAACCCGCCGGAGCATTCCCAGCAGGGCATCAACCCGCTGACCGCCGCCTACTACCTCAACTGGGCCGAGTACCTCAGCTACAAGCAGTCACGGATCCGGAGCTACGCCCAGTATCTGCTCCTCGACCCGCCGGGCGGCAACTTCGCCAGCGGCCTCGAATTCTCCAGCGGCCAGCCCAAGCCGGGCCTGGCCGCCTACCGGATGCCGCTGTACATGCCGAAGACATCGGTCAAGCACCCCACATCGCTGGAGGTCTGGGGCGGCGTGCGCCCGGCGCACATCGCCAAGCTGGACACGGGCCAGGCGCAGACCGCGCGGATCCAGTTCCAGGCCAACTCGAGCGGGGCGTTCACCACGCTGAAGACCGTGGCGATCACCAATCTCCGCGGTTACTTCGACGTCCATCAGACGTTCTCGCACAGCGGCACCGTGCGGGTCGCCTGGACCGATCAGTCCGGTCAGACGGACCTCAGCCGCTCGGTCACGATCAAGGTCGGCTAGCCGGACCCCGGCGGCGGGCGGCGAGTGCCGCTCCGCTGCCGCCCAGAACCACCACCACCAGCAGCACGATCACCCACGTCGGCAGGAACGAGCCTCCGGATCCGCCCCCGGAGCTCACCCCGGCCTGGTTCGGGTCCCCGACCTGGGCCAGCAGCTGCTTGCGAATCACGTCGGCGCAGTTGGTGTACTCCGCCACGTCGGTGGGGAGCGTGTTCAGCGCGGTGTGCAGCGTGGCCTCGGAGTAGTGTCCGGTAAGCCTGCCGTGGGCGTTGCAGTCCGCCACCACCCGCGCGGTGACCCCGAGGGCGTTTGTCGGAGCCGGCACCGCGGCGGCCAGCGCCACCAGCACGATTAGGAGCAGGCCAGACCGTCTCATCGCGGCGCCTAGCTTAGGCCCATCGTATTGTCCTGCGCTTGCCCGCCACCGAAACATCGCTGAGGCTCCGGCCCCCGGGCTGGATGATCGGCATCCTCGCGGCCGTCCTGCTCGCGGGCTGCGGATCCTCGCACCCCGCCCTCCGGCTGCACCATCGCGCTCGGAGCGACCTCGAGTCGATCATCGAGGCGGACCCGCAGATGACCGCGAATCCGGCGGCGGCGCTCGATGCGATCAAGCGACTCGGCGTGGCCCGCGTTCGCGTCGACGTGCGCTGGTCGACGCTCGCCCCCAGCCCCGACGCCCGGACCCCGCCGGCGGGCTTCCACGGCGCCGACCCGGCGGCGTACTCGGCCGCGGCTTGGTCGGTGTGGGACCAAATCGTCCAGGACGCCAAGGCCCGCGGGGTCGGCCTCGACATCTCGCTGGTCGGGCCCGCGCCGGTCTGGGCGCAGAGGCCAGGCGAGCCGCCGCACGGGGTCGTGGGCGTCTGGAAGCCCGAGCCCAGGCTGTTTGGCGCCTTCGTGCACGCCTTCGCCGAGCGCTACAGCGGCCGCTACCGGCCGCCCGGGGCCTCCGCCCCGCTCCCCCGGGTCAGCTTCTGGTCGATCTGGAACGAGCCCAACTACGGCCAGAATCTCGCCCCCCAGGCCATCCGTCATTCGACGATCGAGGTCGCTCCGGGCCTGTACCGCAAACTGCTCGACGCGGCCTGGAGCGCGCTCGGCGCCACCGGCCACGGGCCCGACACGATCCTGATCGGCGAGACCGCGCCGCGCGGACTGACCATCGGCGACCAGCCCGGCAACTTTTCCGGGATGGTGCCGCTGCGGTTCCTCCGCGCGCTCTATTGCGTCGGGGCCACGCTCCGGCCGCTGCTCGGCGCCGCCGCCACCGAGCGCGGGTGTCCCCC
>JALYXK010000445.1 GCA_030947145.1 Actinomycetota bacterium | reverse complement strand
AAGTCTCGAGGCCGTGGGTCGGATCGACCAGGAAGGCCAGGAGGGCGGAATGGTTGGCGCCGGCGGTTCCCTTGGCCAGCGCGTTCTCGAACTTGACGTCGAGGTTGGTGGCGATGGCCACACCGGTGAGCAGCAGCACCAGGCCGAGGCCCTGCTCGACGAGGTGGCCGCGCGCACGGCGACGAACGATGTCCATCAACTTGCGCCCGCCGAGCGTGTAAAGCGTCAGCACCGCGCTGAGGCCCACGGCGTAGGAGATGGCGATCGCCACGATCCGGACCGAGGTATGCCCGGAGGCGCTGACCGAGATCACGGCGGCCAGGATCGGGCCGGCGCACGGAGCGCAGACGAAGCCGAGCGCGGCACCGACGCCCAGCCCCGTCCAGAAGCCGGAGCCGCGGGTTTTCGGCCCGAAGCGGGCCAGGCGCGAGAGCGGGGCCTGGACGCGCTGGGCCAGAGCGGGGATCAGCATCACCGCCCCGAAGGCGATCAGCACGATCACCGCGAGCGTGCGGGCGGTGCCGCTGCCCAGGCCGACGCCCTTGGTGATCTGCGCCAGCGCGACGATCGAGATCGTGAACGTGACCGCCAGCCCGATGACGATCCCGAACGGCCGGCGGCGGCCGCCCAGCGCGCTGGCCGACAGCAGCGCCGGGAGTACCGGCAGCACGCAGGGCGTGACCGCCGTCCCGGCTCCGGCGATCAACGCGAACAACATCAATACGAGCATCTGACCCTCAGATGATGCCCCGGAATGGTTTCGGAATGGTTAACCGCCGATGGCGGACATGGTCCGTGACGGCTGGATGAAGCCGGGCTCCCCGACGTGATGCTTGAGCTCCTTACGCCAAACCGCGTCGCGAATGATCTGCTCGAGCTCGTCGTCGCCGGCGCCCTCGCGCAGCGGGCCGCGCAGGTCGGTCTCGTTGATCGAGAACAGGCAGGTGCGCAACCGGCCGTCGGCGGTCAGCCGGATCCGGTTGCAATCCCCGCAGAACGGCTCGGAGACCGGGTTGATGAAGCCAATCTGGCCTGGACCGTCCGCGAATCGGTACAGGCGTGCCGTGGCGCTGGGCTCGCGGGGCACGGGCTCGAGCGGATAGACGGTCTCGATCGCCGCGCGGATCTCCTCGCCGCTCAGGACCTGATCCGGGGTCCAGGCGTGGTCGGCGTCGAGCGGCATGAACTCGATGAACCGCACCTCGTAGGCGCTGCTGCGGGCCAGCCGGGCGAACGGCAGCACCTCCTCCTCGGTGAAGTCGCGGATCGCCACCGCGTTGATCTTGATCGGGTGGGCCTCCGGAAAGGAGCCGAGCAGCTCGAGACCGCGGAGCACCTGGGGCAGGGCGTCACGCCGGGTGAGCTCGTAGAAGCGGTCGCGCTGGAGCGAGTCGATCGACACGTTGAACCGATCGACGCCGGCGCGGACGAGCGCTTCGCCGTCGCGCTCGAGCAGGAACCCGTTGGTGGTTACCGAGAGATCATGCACGAGCTCGAGCTCGGCGAGCATCGCGGCCAACCGGGGAAACTCGCGACGGACGAGTGGCTCCCCGCCGGTGAGGCGGATGTCGTGCACGCCCATCGACGAGAGCAGGTCGACCACCCGGACGATCTCCTCGAAGGTCAGGACCGCACCGCGCTCGAGCCAGGGCAGGCCCTCCGCGGGCATGCAGTACTGGCAGCGGAAGTTGCATCGGTCGGTGACCGATACGCGCAGATCGCCGATCGACCTGCCGTGACCATCTCGCAGCGGCTCTCGCACCATCCCCTAGAGGCTACCCTTCCCCGGATGCGGGCCAGGCCAGGTGGGTTGACGATCGCGTGGATCGCCGGCGCGGCGTGCCTGTTGGGGGGCTGCGGGCCGAGCGACCGCGACCTGGTGCGAGCCAAGGTCGATCAGTTCCTCAAGGCCACCGCGAGCAAGGACTACGCGACGATGTGCAATCAGGTGCTGGCTCCGGCGCTGCTCGCCCATCTGTCCGCCGGCGGGATCAAGTGCGAGCAGGCGATGCAGATCGCGCTGGGTGGCGTGAAGAGCCCATCCCTGTCGATTGGCCGGATCGACATCCACGGGCAGAAGGCCTCGGTGATCACCCTGACCACCGCGGCCGGCCAGCAGGCATCGCTGGATGCGATCGAGCTGACCAAGACCGGCAGCGGCTGGCGCGTCGAGTCGCTGGGCACGCCGGTCGTCCCCGCGGTGAAGAAGAAGTAGCG
>JALYXK010000412.1 GCA_030947145.1 Actinomycetota bacterium | reverse complement strand
CGGAGCGCTTGATCGACTCGACCTCTTCGGGTTCGATGCCGGTCACCTCGGCGATCTCCTCGGCCGTCGGCTCGCGCCCGAGCTCGGTCACCAGCTTGCGCTCGGCGCGACCGATCTTGTTGAGCTTCTCGACTACGTGCACCGGGATGCGGATGGTCCGTGCCTTGTCGGCGAGCGCGCGAGCGATCGCTTGCCGGATCCACCACGTGGCGTACGTGGAGAACTTGAATCCCTTGCGGTAATCGAACTTCTCGGCAGCGCGGACGAGTCCGAGCGTCCCTTCCTGGATCAGATCGAGGAACGGCAGACCCTGGTTTCGGTAGTTCTTGGCGATGGAGACGACGAGTCGTAGGTTCGACTCGACCATCTTCTGCTTCGCATCCAGGTCACCGCGCTCGATCCGCTTGGCCAGATCGACTTCCTCTTGAGCCGTCAGCAGCCGCACCTTCCCGATGTCCTTCAAGAACAGCTGGAGGGAGTCGGTTGTCATGTCCGGCTTGAGGTCGAGCGCCGTCTTCGGCTTGCGCCGCCCGCGCTTGTCAGGGGCCCGCTCCACCTCTGTCGCCGCCAGGGCCGGGTCGACCTCCTCAACGAGCTCGATCTCGGCTCGCTCCAGGAAACCGTGCAGCTCCTCGACGTCGGCCTCGTCTAGATCCAGCTCCGAGACCGCGGTGGCGATGTCGGCATACGTAAGCACGCCGAGCTGCTGTCCGCGATTGACGAGGCCCTTGATCTCTTCGAGTTCTTGCAGTTCCGCTACTGACATCTGGTTCCGTTTCCGTCGTCGCACCGGTGCCTGGGAAGGCATCGGAACTGATGGATCAGAGAGGACTAACTTGGCCACTGAGGGCGCATGCCAGCCACTCAAACATACACGAGTATAAAACTATCTCTTCTGAAGTCAAGGCGGGACGACCGCGGGTCTGAAAGCCGGGCCTCGTTCCACGCCAACGCCGCGAGAGCGGCATCTCTAGTCATACATATACGTCGAACGGCGCTCGTCGTTTCAAGTTGCCGCCTAAATTCCCTCGCAACACGCGAGATTCGGAGCTCCTGACGTGATGGTTCCCGTTTGTGGCGCCTCCTAGTCCTGGGGTTCGGACACCGCCTCCGGGGGGCGCGCGGGCGCCGAACTCGATCGTGCGCGATCATGTCAGCACCATGAGCGATGAACGCCCCTCCGAGGTCCTCGGCGCGCTGCCGCGCACGCGCCCCCACCGCCGCAGCGACAAGCGGGCGACCCGTCCGGAGCAGGACAGCCCGTCCGCCGCGGTCACCCCCGAAGCGGTGGATGCGGTCCAGGCCGCGGTAGCGGAAGGCGAGCCGGCCGCCGCCGAGGCCAAAGCCCCGCCCGCCGTCGAGGCCAAGGCTCAGCCCGCCGCCAAGGCCAAGGTCAAGACCCCCGCCACCGCCAAGGCCAAGACCCCCGGCGCCAAAGCCAGACCTAAAGCCCCCGCCAAGGCCAAGACGCCCGCGAGCGACAAGGCCAAACCCAAGGCCCCCGCGCCGCCCCCCGCCAAGGCGGCGACGACGGCCGCCAAGGCCGCCGATGCGGCGCGGGCCAAGATCGCGGCGCCTCCGGCCAAAGCGGCCAAGTCACGTCGCACCGAGGCTCTCGGCACCGCGGTTCAGGCCGCCGCCGAGCTCGCCGAGATCGGCCTCACCGCCAGCGCCCGGGCGATCCGGCGCGCGGTCTCCCGCCTGCCGCGCCCGTAACCGGCGACCCGGTCTCCCTCCCCCGGCCGCCGGGCTGACCGACTGGCCAGGTCAGGCATAACGCGGAGACTGGATTTGCGTATACTGCCGCCACCTTCCAAGCCGAACGGCCGTCCGTCCGCGGACGGTCGACGGGGGAACCACTTGCGGGCCTCAGGGTCCGCAGGGGCGAATCGGTCCGATCGAGGACCGTAGCGCGACATCAGCGCGAGCCCGTCAGCTCACCCCGTAGGCACCGAGTGAAGACACAGAGAAACGGACCGGCTGTTCGTGATTCGTCGCGCAAATTCGTACGTCATCGCCATGCTGAGCCTGGGCGCGTCTGCCCTGGGACTGCCGGCGCTCGCCTTCGCCGGCTCGGGTGGGGCGTCGCTCACCGGCGGGTCGTCATCCTCGTCGTCCCGTAGCGGCGGTGCGAAAGGAAATCTCCCCGGCCACGTGCGATCCGGGAACGTCACCGTCAGCGCGAGCGGCAGCGGGATCAGCCTCGTCACCCACGCCTCGGCGATGCTCGGCAACCAGATGCGCTTCACCGGCAGCCTGGCTTCGTCCGCAGCGGGGAAGATCGTCGAGATCGAACGGCAGGGGCACCAGACCGGTCGGACATGGCAGCCGACGGCCCACGGTACGAAGGCCTCGGATGGATCGTTCGCCGCGGTCTGGAACGTGAGCCACATCGGCCAGTTCCGGATCCGCGCCGTGATCGAGAACACGCCCGGCGTCCGGCCCCACGGTGCGGCCATGTCCCCGAGCCTGACGGTGACGGTGTACCGACCGTCGCTGGCGACGCAGTACGGGCCGGGCTTCTATGGTCAGAAGACGGCCTGCGGTCAGACCTTGCGCGGTCACACGATCGGCGTGGCCAACCGGACGCTGCCGTGCGGAACGCCGGTAGCCGTCTACTACCGCGGACGCACCTTGATCGTGCCGGTGATCGATCGCGGCCCGTACGCCAACGGGGCCGATTGGGACCTCACCGAGGCGGCCGGTCAGGCCCTGGGGATCGCCGGGACCGCCAAGATCGGCGCCGTCTCCCTTCCCGGCAAGTAACGCCCCGCGTCAGTCGATCCGCCTGGGGCCACCACGTGGGGACGGCTCCGGAGCCGCCGGGTCGCCCCCGTGCACGCCGACCCCCTCGGCGGTAGCGGCGAAGCGGCCCTCCTCGGCGACATCCATCAGCGTCGCGCTCTCGCGACCGTCCTCGCCGAGCACCGAAAGTCCGACGCTGATCGTCATCGGCGCGCCGCGCCAGGGTGGTTCGGCGCGCACCGCATGCTCGATCCGCGACCCGAGCGCCCGCGCGGCCACCCGGTTGCTGCCGGGGGCGATGATCCACGCCCGGGAGTCGCTCTCGCAGGCCAAGATGTCCTGCCGCCGCACGACGGTCCGCACGGCCTGAGCGAATCGGCGGAAGGTCATCGAGGCCTCGCCTGGGTCCTCGACGGCAAGCACCCGATCGGCGTCCTCGAGCTCGACGAGCAGTAGCGACAGCGCCGCCCCCGAGTTCTCAGCCCGCTCGATCTCGTCGTCGATCGCCCCGACCCACAGCGCCTCGCTGCGCGCCGCCCTATGGCGCGGCGGCGGCTCGAGGCCGCCCGGCCAGCTCCGGATCCGGCTGTCGGCCGACATTTCGTCGAGGTGCCGCCGCGGGACCGCCGGCGCCGCCGGCGTGACGCCGTTGGGGCCCACGGCCTCGGCCCCAGCCGGCTCGCTGACCTCGCTGGGGGCCGTCGGCGCCGGCGCCGGATCGGCCGGCGGGGATACATCCGCTCCTCGCCGGGCATCGGGCGCCCGCGCACGCCGCGGACTGGACGGCCAGGCCATCGCCGAGCGCTGCGGATCGACCACCCGCGGAGAGTCGGCGGCCCGCGCCAGCGCCGCCCCGCGGATCGCCTCGATCACGTGGGCGAGACGCTCGGCCAACTCCGAGACGAGCTCCGCCTCGGGATCGCGCAACTCGCTGCGCATGGCGCTCCAGAGCACGGCCATCAGCGCGTCGACGGCACGTGAGACGTCCGCCAGCTCCTCGGCCCCGGCCAGCCGACCGACCTGGGCGGCCAGCGGCGCCAGCGGGCCGCCTGGCTCGATCGCGGCCAGCGCGGTGTCGGCGGCCAGGGCGCGGATCACCGCCTCGCACAGGCGCGGGCCGGTGCTGGCGAGCTCGCCGGCGAGAATCGACGCCGCCTGCGCGAGCGGCGCCTGGTCGACCAGCTCGAGCAGCCAGCCCTTGGCTAAATCATCGACTCGGGCCAGCAGCGCCTCGACCGGGGCATCCGCCACTGGACGAGCGCGTCGCCTCCGTGGCGTGCCCTGCTGCATCTGCCTTGTTTATCACGCGCGGCGACGGCAAAGTCATCGGGCTCTCCGGAGGACGAGAATGTGGGCGATGGCGGAGCTGCTCACGATCGCCCAGGCACAGGAGCGAGTGCTGTCCGCGTCACGCCGCCTACCCGAGGAGAAGGTCGAGATCGAGCGCGCGCTCGACCGGGTGCTCGCGGGGGATGTGGTCGCCGCCGGCGAGGTCCCGTCGTTCCGCGCCTCGGCGATGGACGGCTACGCCGTCCGGGCCGGAGCCTCGGGCCGCACGCTCTCGGTGACCGGCGAGTCTCGCGCGGGATCTCCCTTCCTCGGTGGCTGCGGGGAGGCTGAAGCGATCCGGATCTCGACCGGTGCCGCCGTTCCGGCGGGCGCGGATGCGGTGATCCGTCAGGAGGACGTGGAGCCTGACGGGCCCCGCCTGCGGACCATGGCCGATGTCGTCCCAGGAGCGAACATCCGCGCGGCCGGCGAGGACATGCGGGCCGCCGCGGTTGTCCTGCCGGCCGGCACGGTCCTCCGATCCGGCGAGCTGGGCGCCGCGGTCGCCGCCGGGCTGCGCAGCGTGACCGTCTCCCGCCGGCCGCGCGCCTGCATCCTCTGCACCGGCGATGAGCTGCGCGCCCCCGGAGAGCCGCTCGGGCCGGGGCAGATCCACAACTCCAACGCGCCGATGCTGACCGCGCTGGCGCTGCGCTGCGGCGCGGTGGTCGCGCCGGCGCGCCGGC
>JALYXK010000406.1 GCA_030947145.1 Actinomycetota bacterium | reverse complement strand
GGTCCGGGCCCGGCGCGACGGGGTCGGCCGGCCCGCGGTCCTGGCCCGGCTCGAGGGGGTCGGCCGGCCCGGGTTCGGCCTGACCGGCATGCTGCTGTTCGGGACGCTGCTCTGCCTGACCCAGCTGCGCTCCCTCAGCGTCCCCGGCGTGGTGCTCTGCGCCGCCGCCGGCCTGGGCGCGTTCCGGCTCTGCGACCGAATTCGCCTACCCCGGCTCGCGGGGTGGCGCGGCGCCGGGATCGACGTCGTCGTGCTGGTCATCCTGATGCTGGCGATCCCCGACACGGTCGTCTTTCACCCCTCGCCGGTCCCGCCGAGCATCTACGCCGAGCCGGGGATCATCCAGTTCCAGCAGGACTGGTTGTTGGGGCCGGCCAATCAACTGCTCTCCGGCGGCGCCCTCCTGGTCAACGATCCGGTCTCGCAGTACGGCGTCGGCTCGATCTACTTCCTGGCCGGCTGGTTTCACCTGGTGCCGATCGGCTACGGCACCTTCGGCTTCCTGGACGGGATCCTCACCGCGCTGTTCTACATCGCCGCCTATGGGGTCCTGCGGATCGCCGGCGTGACCCGGGTGCTGGCCGCCGCGGCGCTGGCCCTGGGCGTGGTGGCGCTGATCTACAACCTGCACTACGCGGTCGGCACCCTCCCCGAGCAGGGGCCGCTGCGGTTCGGGCTGCCGATGCTCCTGATCCTGGCTTTCACCGCGGCGGCGCGCTGGCCGGCGCGCGCGCGGCTCGCCCGTGGCCTGGGGCTGGCCGTTCTCGGTGTCGCCTCGATCTGGGCCCTCGAAGCGTTCGCCTACACCGCCTTCACGTTCCTGGCGGTGGTGGTCCTGGAGGCGCAGCTGCGGAAGCGGGGCGAGCGCGGGCGCTGGCTGGCCGTCCCGCTGGCGCTGGGCGCGGGCGCGTGTCTCTGCGCTCATGCGATCCTGGCCGCGGCCACGCTGGCGATCACCGGCCACCTACCCGACTGGGGCCATTATCTGGCCTACCTGAACGGTCTGCTGCTCGGCGGGAAGGAGGGATCGATCACCTTCGGCTTCGCGCGCTGGTCTCCGGGCTTGGCCGTCGGCGCCGCGTGGCTGGTCTCGGCGGCCGCGATCGTGCTGCTGGTCCGGCGCCGTCCGGAGATCGTCGCCCGCGAGCGCACGACGCTGATCGCGCTGGGCGGAATGACCGCGTACGCGCTGGCCGTGTTCAGCTACACCGACAACCGCTCCGCGACGTACCTGCTGCTCTACGTGTCGCTTCCGGTCCTGCTGATCGGCGTGCTCTGGCTGGGGTTGGTGCTCCGCCACCGGCCCGCGCCCGCCCGGGGAATCGGCCGCGGCGCCGTGGCCTTCGCCCTGTCGGTGGCCGCCCTGATGCTCGCCGCCGCCTGGCCGTCGATCGGGGGGCATTTCTCCAACTCGGTCCTGGCCCACGCCTACCCCCGCGGTGGACTCGGGTCCGCGCTGCACCGGCTCTGGCACCCGCCCCCCCTGGACCCCCGCGCGCCGGAGGGCGAGCGCTTGCTGAGTCGCTACGCCCCGGGGCGTCGCGTGGTGATCCTCCTGCCCACCGCGGTGGACCTCTCCACCGAGATCCTGATGCGCAGTGGCAAGGCCAACCGGCTGTTCCTGGCCGACGCCAACCAGGACACCTACGTCCCCTCGGTCTGGAGGCCCAAGATCTCCCGCGGGATCGCCCAGCTGCGGTCCGGCCAGCGCCTGCTCACCGATCGCACCGCCCTGAGCCTCGCCGCCGCCCTGCACGCGCACCCGGCGGCCGATCCGCTCCAGCATCCGATCGGCACCGGCAATCCGGAGATCGAGTGGATCCTGGGCCAGGTCGGTCGGCGCTTCCGGTTGCGGCCGATCGCGCGCGGCGGCGCGGGGTTCGTCGTGGCCGAGCTGGTCCGCCGCTGACCCCTTGAGCCCACTGACGTTTCTCGACCAGGCCTCCGGGCGGCGAGCTACTTCGTGGCCAGGATCACGTTGTGGGCGGCGAAGCGCTTGAGGTACGGGGTGCGCTCGAAGGTCCGCTCGAGCGCCGCGGCGGCCCGGAGGGCGGCCGGGGGGGTGAAGTCGGGCACCAACCCGAGCTGGGTGCAGGCGATGATCCGGGCGCCGGCGCCGCGCAGGCCGCCGAGGATCTCCGCCGCGGGAATCAGCCGCTCCT
>JALYXK010000379.1 GCA_030947145.1 Actinomycetota bacterium | reverse complement strand
TCGCTGTCGTCATGACGCCGCATCACGGCTCGCACGCTGGGAGGGCCGGAGCGAAACGAGCCCTGACGGCCCGCACCGGTCCAGATCTTTGCCGGATCCCCGAATCCTTCGTCTGGGCCCGTGAAGCGCACGTCGTAGGGATGGACGCTGATCGCGTCGAAGTGCCCGCCCAGACCGGCGGCGTAGGCGGCATCCAGCCACTGCGCGTCAGACAATGCGAGGTTCCCGGCCACGATGATCATGTTGTGATCGGTGCGCCTAACCGCACGGTAGGCCGCGCCCAGCACAGACACGTACTGCGCCGGGGTCGCCCGCATGAAGGCGGGATTGTTGGGCTCATTCCAGATCTCCTCGGCGTAGATCTCCGACCCGAACCGTCGCGCCAGATCCGCTGCGTAGCCCGCGAACTGCGAGAGATCACGCGGCACGTAGAGCCCCTCGCTGCCCGACAGCCACCCCGAATAGCACGGATCCGTCTCATGCCCTGGATCGGGCACAGACGTATCCCAGCAACTCGTTCCGCCGATCTCCACCACCACCCGAAGATGCTCACGACGAGCCGCACCCAGAAGATGACGCGAGGCAGCGAGGAATCCAGGGTCATCGCTTGGCCCGGTGGGCTGGACCAGCGCCCACGGCATGGGCAGCCGGATGATCCGAGCGCCGAGCGCGAGCGCCAGACGCAGCTCGCGGTCGACCGTTCCGTATGGCAGCGCAAACCAGTTCGCGGTGATGTTCACCCCGCGCAGCTGCGAGGACTCCGCAATCGGCGGAGCGACGAGGACTGACCGGGGCCCGCGGGCGTTCGCCCCCGGCGCGGCAATTAGCGACCCGACGATCACGACCGCGACGAGCACGGCTCTCGCCGCTGCCAGCGCTCTGACCCGCGGCATCCGAGCGTCAGACCTCGCCGCCGCGAGAGGCCGGCGCTCTGGAAGCCGTCAACACGCCCGGAAGCCAGCCCGCCGGCCACGCCAGGCCACACGTCGGCACCACCGAGGGAGGACCGACTGCGACGACGTGATTCCCCCGAGCGCCTTCGGCCCCCTCATCATCGGATCACCGCGCCCGTCCATCAATCCCTTTACCAAAACAGCCGTCGTTCACCCACGACGTCCGCCTCAACCCGCTGGTCGCTCACTGACGCCGTCCGACGCTCCGGGACGTATCAGGCGAACGATGGCTCGGTTTCAGGCCCGAGCGATCGTCAAGGCGAGCCAGCGTCGCTACAACCCACGCGCCATGTTCGCCCGCGTCGAACGTGTCAGTCGTGATGTCAACCCGAGTCCGAAACCGAGCGGTGATGTCGAACGAGTAGCGCTTGTTGAACACGACGAAGCATCCGTCTCGGACGTCGAAGTTCCATTGGTGAAGTTCTTCGTAATCACGAGCCTCCGCTTCGCAGCGACCGTGAACGAGCACTACTTGTCCCCCGGGGCGGACAACGTCCACCATGGCCGAGATCGCGGCCAGAGGGTCAGCCGAATGATCGAGAGAGTTCCGCGCGTATGCGATATCGAACGTGCTGCACCCGAACTGCAGGGCAACATCTTCACCCCGGCAGGGTTGTGTACTCACAGGCGGCCTCACGCCCGCTGCTCTGAGCAGCGCCCCGTACTCAGCCGCGAGCGGGTCGACGGCAACCACCTCGATATTGCGGACGGCGCCGCGATTGTCAACGTGCCCGACCGTCGTCATCGGTCCCGCCCCAACATCAAGGATCCTGACGTGCTGGGCGCCCACCGAATCGATCGCCGCCAAGAGATACGGATCCACGATCGGAGCTGATGGGTCCAGGCGCGCTCGGAATTCCTGCGGATGGGAGAGACCGCCGGTCTCAACATAGAGTGACCAATACCCAAGCTCCCGGGGTAGCGCACGTCTCCACACGCCACTCGGCGTCGATAGCCTGCGCCGTACGACGCGTAATCGCCGTCGCAGACCATGGCTACCCAGAATCACGAGCGGACCCGCGAAGCGGGGGAACACTCGTGAGCTGCGGAAAGCCATCCGAAGGCCGGAGGATACCGAAGCCACTCTCGGCAGAGATGGCAGCCGGCACCGCCGCTCGCCGACCCAAAAAGATCAATTCAGATTCTGCATTTCCGTCAGACCTGGATCGGCCCCCAACCGGGCGACGGCACGGGCGCGGAAACATGCTCGCTGCTGCCCCCGATACTCCGGCGGGTCTGCCCTGGAGCGCCGTCATACTCTGACGCCCATCCGGGACCAGCCACTCCAGGCTGGAGAAGAGCACCCTTCCTGTGTGACCGAGAGACCAGGTGGGGTGTCTGTCAGGCCGTGGTGGTCCATGGCCGGTCCCCCCGCGCGATCGCGGGGGCGTTGATTAGCCGCGCGACTGGTCCTCGCGCGGCGGCCCAACAATCGCGTATGGAGGAGCCGACCTTGGCGAAGAAGGTTCGCAGGCCGACCGGGTTCGGGCTCGCGCGAGCGCTGCGGGCGGCCGGGGTCCACGGTGTGATCGCAGCGCCGGGGAAGATCGAGCGTCCCGCGCAGGCTCGGGTCAGCACCGACCGGCGAAGCTCGAGCTCGCTCCGCGGGCCCGAAGGCTGATGAGGTAGCCCGTCACATCCCATCGGAAGCAACGAGCAAATCAGCTGCGAGCGTACTGGAGATCGAGTGTGTCGGTCCATCCCGACCATCGCAGGGTGACGCGCCAGCACCCTGGCGCGGGAAGGTTAATGATTGACGGGCCTGGACCGCCCGTGACTGAGCGGGCGACGGGGGCGCCCAGCGGCTTGGATCCCGATATCCGCTGCGCCTCGATGCTTAGATCCCGCCCGGAGGTGGCAACGCGGGAGACCCACAGGATCTTGTTGTGGTGATCAGCCGCCGGCGGTGAGCTCAGTGAACGGGAACCAAAGAGGATCGCCACGATCCTTCCGGATGTGCCTAACACGTATGTCGTCCGGGGTTCAGGGTCGCTGAATCCGCCGCGAGCCCAAACCGGCAGCAGGCCATCGCGGAGCTCCGACCTGCACGCACCGGTCGGTTCGGCCACGGCTTGTCCGTTGGAGTTGGCCGCCGATGGTTGGTGATGGCCGGCGAGCACGAGCGCGCCGGCGGCCACCGCGATCGCCACCGCAGCGGCCAGCGA
This sequence comes from Actinomycetota bacterium, assembly GCA_030947145.1. Classification (GTDB taxonomy): domain Bacteria; phylum Actinomycetota; class Thermoleophilia; order Solirubrobacterales; family Solirubrobacteraceae; genus Palsa-465. Next base: position 1,193 of record JALYXK010000379.1, on the reverse strand, counting down.
GATCGCCAGAGTGCCCGACGGCAGCCAGTGGACAGGAGAGCGGCCGGTCGAGCGCTGACGCGCTTGTGACGGCCCCCGCCAAGTCGGTTGATGAACTTGGAGCTCCCGGGCGCGCTGATCTAGCACGCGGCGCAGCCGATCCTTCAAGTCCTCTGGTGGAGCGTTCAAGGCTGTACCTCCGCGCGGAGACGGCTAAGCGCGCGCGAAGCGAGCGACTTGACGGTCCCGGGCCTGCAGCCGAGCGCTCGAGCGATGTCGTTCTCGGACCACCCGCCCCAGTAGCGGGTCACGATCACCACGCGCTGGCGATACGGCAACCGGCCGACCGCGTCGAGCAGTCCGCGATCGACGGTGCCGATGCCCGAGCGCTGGTGCGCTAGCAACGTCAGGCGGTCTCGCTGGCGCCGTTCGTCCCGCTGCCATGATCTGGCCCGGTTCACCACGGCTCGTCGGAGGTAGCCGGCCGCTGACTCGACTCGCTCAAACGAGCGGTACACGCCCGACATGGCGTCCTGGACAACATCCTCCGCGCCGACGCGCGACCCGGTCAGAAGCCAGGCCAGCCGAACCGCCTGCTCGTACTCGCGGCGATAGAAGTCCTCAAACCGCTCAACGGCCGGTTCCGGTAGGTGCGAGACATGCTCCTGCCGAGGGGTCTGATTCACACTCCTACGACTCCCGAGCTCAGCGAAAGGTTCCACCCAGCATATATTCAGACGGATCATCTGTTGCCGGATCGGCCCTTCCGCACACCCGCGTCAGGCTGATTGAAGACCCGGGCCGGCTTCTGCTCTCAACCCCCGAGCGCCACAAGCAGAAACGGCGAACCGGTGGCCGGTGGGAGCCGGGCCCTCCGGGCGTGCGGACACGAACATTGTCCCGCTGCGGGTGATGGTCGGAGTGTGCTGCGGCCGACCACACAGGCGCGCCGGTCGGGGTGAACCTCAGCAATCCCAGGAAAGGCGCGGGGTCGAGCCTGAGCGAGACCTCTCGGGGTGGCGTCTGCTTTCCGTGTGAGTCCTGCTCTCAAGGGGCATGGTCCCTTCATTCCTCGCGGCCCGATCGCGGACCGCCTCGACGACCTTCAGGCGTAGGGCGCATAGCGGTGGTGGAGCATGAGGTCGTTGCCGTCCGGGTCCGAGAAGAAGGCCATGTGGCAGACGCCGGTGTCGAATGTGTCGCCGGCAAACTCG
>JALYXK010000362.1 GCA_030947145.1 Actinomycetota bacterium | reverse complement strand
CGGCCGGCGCCCCGGATCGCGTCGGTCGGGCACTTGTTGGTGAACACCCCGGTGATGTCCGTCTGGACCGCGGGGATCTTGTAGCACCCGCCCATCACGAAGGCGCCCAGCGACGGGATCAGCGGGGTCAGGATCATGTTGTAGGCCCCGAAGTCGGCGACGATCTTGACGTGATACGCGGTGATCGTGCCGTCGCGCTTGGCCCCCATCTTCATCTGCGAGATCTGGTCGCGGCCCTGGTGGGTGACCGCCATGTTCTCGGTGCGCGTCTCGATCCACTTGACCGGCCGCCCGAGCTTGCGCGAGGCCCAGCAGGCCAGGATCTCCTCGCCGTAGACCTGCAGCTTGGAGCCGAACCCGCCGCCCACCTCGGGCGCGACCACGCGCACGCGCTCCTCGCTCATGCCGAGCAGGATCGACACGAACAGGCGCACGAAGTGCGGCACCTGGGTCGAGGTCCACAGCGTCAGCGATCCCGCGCGGTAATCCGCCAGCACGCCGCGCGGCTCGATCGGGGCGCCGGCGATCCGGTGGTTGATCACCCGGCGCTCGACCACCACATCGGCGTCGGCGAACCCGGCCTCGATGTCGCCGCCCGGCAGCGACCACTCGTGCACCTTGTTGGTCCCGAACTGCTCGTGGACCAGCGGGCCGCCGGCGAGGGCGGCCTCGGGGTCGGTAACCACCGGCAGCGGGTCGTACTCGACTACGACGTCCTCGGCGGCATCGACGATGGCGTAGCGATCCTCGCCCAGCACCACGGCGACGGGATCGCCGACGTGCTTGACCGCGCCGCGGGCCAGCGGCCAGTGCTCGGGGTTGTTGACCTCGACCCCCGGCGGCGCCCAGGCCATCGGCAGCGGCGCCTGCAGGTCGCCCATGTCCTCCCCGGTGTAGACGGCGTGGATGCCGGGGCGCTCGCGCGCCGCGGAGGCATCGATCGAGACGATCTTGGCGTGCGCCTCGGGCGAGCGGACGATCGCCGCCCACAGCTGGCCCGGCAGCGCGATGTCGTCGATGTACCGCGCCCGGCCGGTGATCAGCCGCGGGTCCTCCTTACGGCGCAGGGAGCGGCCGACGTGCTTGCCGTTGGTGTCGGTGGGGCTGGTGACGCTCATCGGTTCGCCCCTGACTGCTCGAGCGCCGGCGATTTCGTCTTGGCCGCGTCGAGCACCGCCTTCACGATGTTGTGGTAGCCGGTGCAGCGGCAGAGGTTGCCCTCCAGTGCGTGCCGGACCTGCTCCTCGGTGGGATCGGGGTTCTCGTTGAGCAGACCCGCCGCGGCCATGATCATCCCCGGCGTGCAGTAGCCGCACTGCAATCCGTGGTCGTTCCAGAACGCCTCCTGGAGAGCATGCAGGTCGTCCTCGCTGCCGATGCCCTCGATCGTGGTCACCTCCGCGCCGTCGGCCTGCACCGTCAGCACGGTGCAGGACTTGACCGGCTGGCCGTCGAGGTGGACGGTGCATGCTCCGCAGTTGGACGTATCGCAGCCGACGTGGGTACCGGTCAGGCCGAGCTCGTCACGCAGGGCGTGAACGAGGAGCAGCCGCGGCTCCACCTCGAGATCGTGCTCGACGCCGTTGACGTTGAGTCGTACGTGAACGGGTCCGCTCATGCCTCTCCTCTCTGATTGGGCAACCTGGGAGCGGACGATACTCCTCGCGGCGCAGCCGTCGCTTTAGTTATCGCGGCTGGTGCGCGAGCACCTGGTAGATCGATGCCCAGCCGGTCTCGAAGCCCTGGCGCGCGGCCCGCAGGTAGAGCCGCCAGATCCGCACGCGCTCGATTCCGGCCAGCCGGATAGCTTCGTCCTGGTGCTCGTCGAAGTTGCGGATCCAGTGCCGCAGGGTCTGCGCATAATCGTCGGCCAGTCCCTCGACGTGGCGGGTCACCAGGCCGCTGCGCTCGAGGGCCAGCTCGATCCGCGAGAGCGGCAGCGGAACCCCGTCGGGGAACACGAACCGCTCGGAGAAATCGCCCTCGTCGGTGGTGTCGAAGTCCATCAGCTTGGCGATCCCGTGGTTGAGCAGGCGCCCCCCTGGGCGGAGCAGCTCGGCCAGCCGCTGGGCGTAGAGATCGATCCGCTCCTCCCCCACGTGCTCGACCATGCCAATGCTGGCGATCGCGTCGAATGTCCCGGCCACCTCGCGGTAGTCCGCGACCCGGATCTCCACCTGGTCGGCGACCCCGGCCGCCGCCACGTGCTCCCGGGCCAGCTCGGCCTGCGGCTCGGACAACGTCACGCCGAGGGCGTTCACGCCGTGGCGACTGGCGGCGTGGATCACGAAGCTGCCCCAGCCGCAGCCGACGTCGAGCACGCGCTCGCCCGCCTGGAGGCCCAGCTTGCGGCAGACCATCTCGCGCTTGGCGTCCTGCGCCTCCTCCAGGGTCTTCGCGTTGGCGGGCGGGCCCCAATAAGCGCAGCTGTAGGTCATCGTCTCGTCGAGGAACAGCCTGAAGAAGTCGTTGCCCACGTTGTAGTGATGACGGACCGCCGCGCGGTCGCGCGCGATCGTGTGTCGCTCGCCCCGCAGCCGCAACTCGGCCTCGGGTCGGGGGGGTGGCACCACGAGGCCGCAGGCGCGGATCAGCGCAAGCCCGAGCCGGGCGATCGCCGCGGGCCCCAGGTTCGGCGGCTCGAACTCGTCGACGATTCGAATCCCGGCATCGAGGTCGTCGACTTCGACCAGTCCGGTCGCGTAGGCCCGGCCGATCCCCAGCTCTCCGGGCGCCCGCAGCACGTGCGCGAGGGCCTTCGGAGAATTGATCGAGAAGGTCGGCGACGACGGCTCGGTGGCCGCGACCACGGTGCCGTCCCAGAAGCGGATCGCGAACGGGCGCCGCGGGAACGCCGCCTCGAGTTCCCGCCTCAGGGGAGCGGTACGACCAAAGGCCACGGATCGGCTAGGCGGCTGGGGCGGCCTGGGCCGCGGCCTTGCGCTGACGGCGGGACGGATCGACGCGGACGACGTCCCAGGCCAGGCCGGTCATCTCCATCAGGCGAATCGTCGCCGCGGACGGGTCGATCTGCCACCGAGTCAGGCCGTGGCGGTAGGACGTCGGGAATGCGTGGTGGTTGTTGTGCCACGCCTCGCCCCAGGTCGGGATCGCCAGCCAGGCCAGGTTGCGGGACTGATCGCCGGTCTCGTACTCCTGCTTGCCGAAGTAGTGGCACAGCGAGTTGATGCTGAACGTCGCGTGGTGCAGGAAGAAGATCCGCGCGGCGCCCCCCCACAGGAGTGCGGTCAGGCCCCCCGTGACCGTGCCCGTGAGCGCGACGCCGAGGCCGAAGGCGACCCCCAGGCCGGCGATCACCCAGAGCACGAAGGTGCGGTCGACGAACTTGACCCAGGGATCGGCCAGCAGGTCCTTGGCGTAGCGCTGCTCGTCGGCGACCTCCATATCGCTGAACACCCAGCCCAGGTGGGCGTGGGCCAGCCCGCGCAGCTCGCCGCGCCAGCCGTGGCCGTGGCCGACGTGCGGGCTGTGCGGATCGCCTGGGGCGTCGGAGTACTGATGGTGCTTGCGATGGGTGGCCACCCAGTCGATCACCGGGCCTTCGGCGGCGGCGGAGCCGAGGATCGCCCAGAACGCCCGTACGGGCGCGCTCGTCTTGAAGCTCCGGTGCGTGAGCAGGCGGTGAAATCCGACCGTGACCCCCGCGCCGACGCCCATGTACATGATCGCCAGCACGAGCAGGTCCTGCCAGATCAGCATGTGCGCCGTCCAGCCGAAGTACATCCCGATCAGCAGGATCAGCGGCGGGACGGCGGTGATAACGCCGCTGGCCACCCGGTCGACGAGGGGCATGGCCACCGGACGAACGTCGGCATTCGCTGGCGCTGCGGCTATCGGCTCGGCCGCCGGTTCGGCTAGATCGGTTTGCATGTAAGCCTCCTGTCGGATTCAAGCCACCCAGTCGAGGTCCGCTAGCGCGATTTCCCCAATTCGCGCCTACGTCGTCGCGAGCGGCCCGACGCCTGATCCGGGGGCTTGAACCCGGCCAGGGGCCTGTCGTCTTGTGCGGATCGTACCCGCTCTACCGGCAGGAAGCGACCATGATCATCGATCGGCGCTCCCGGGTAGCCCTCGCCTAGAGTTGTCCTATCAGACTCTCGAGAGTCACCTAGCCCCGAGGAGAACGGATGGGTTTCGACCAGTACCACGAGCCACCCGAAGAGCTGCCCCCTGCGACCCGCACGTTCGCCCGCCTGTGTGCGTCCCTGACCGAGGAAGCCGAAGCGATCGGCTGGTATGAGCAGCGGATCGCGGTCGAGTCCGATCAGGAGGCCGTGGCGATCATGCGCGACGCCCAGGGCGAGGAGTTCAAGCACTTCAGCATGGACCTCGAGTTCCTGCTGAGACGCTCGCCGATCTGGCGGGAGATCGCACAGGGTGTCCTGTTTCAGGAGGGCGACATCGTCGAGCACGGTGAGGCCGCAGAGGCCGAGGCGGGCGACGAGAACGGCGGCGGCGGCGAGTCCAGCGACGGCGGGGGTGGCGGGGATCGGGTTCCCGCGTCCGGCTCACTGCAAATCGGCAGCCTACGAGGGGAGTCACTGTGAACCATCTGCTCAGATCGCTGGCGCCGATCAGCGACGCCGGCTGGGAGGAAGTCGACCAGGAGGCGCGCGAGCGGCTGACCGCCGCGCTGGCTGCCCGCAAGCTCGTCGACTTCTCGGGACCCAAGGGCTGGACGTACTCGGCCACCAACCTCGGGCGCATCAACGAGATTGCCTCGGCACCCTGCGACGGCGTGACCGCGGCCCAGCGTCGGGTCCTGCCCGTGGCGGAGCTCCGCGCGCCCTTCGAAATCTCGCTGGCCGAGCTGCGCGATCTCGACCGCGGCGCCTTCGACCCCGATCTCGACGCGCTCGCCGTGGCCGCGCACCAGATCGCGGTGGCCGAGAACATCGCCGTGCTGCACGGCTGGGAGGCGGCGTCGATCGCCGGAATCACGCAGGCCTCCCCGCACGAGCCGCTCCCGCTCGGCGATGTCGCCGATGGCTACCGGCGACCGGTGGCCACCGCGGTCGAGCGGCTGCTCAGCAGCGGCATCGGCGGCCCCTATGCACTTGCGCTCGGCCCCGACCAGTACCGCCGCGTGGCCGAGACGGGCGAGCACGGCGGCTATCCGCTGTTCGATCACCTCAAGAAGATCGTCGGCGGTCCGATCGTCTGGGCCCCCGGGGTCAAGGGCGCGATCGTGCTCAGCGTCCGCGGCGGTGATTTCCTGTTCGAGTCCGGCCAGGATCTTTCGATCGGCTACGCCGGCCACGACGGCGAGGTCGTCCGGCTGTACCTCGAGGAGAGCTTCAGCTTCCTCGTGGCCACGCCCGAGGCGGCAGTCGCCCTGACTACGTAGGCGTGGACCCTCGCACCCCGGTGATCGTCGGCGCCGGTCAGGTGACCCAGCGGCCGGGGTCCGATGGCGAGCGCGTCGAGCCGGTGGCGCTGGCGGTCCGCGCGCTCCGGTCCGCCGCCCAGGACAGCGGCGCCGGCGACGCCCTGCTGCGCCGCGCCGAGTCCGTCCGCTGCGTGGCCATCACCAGCTGGCCGTATCGGGACGCCGCCGCGCTGGTCGCCTCGGACCTGGGGATCGCCCCGCGCGAGACGGTGCAGACCAACGCCTTCGGCGGTGACGGGCCGCAGCGGCTGATCAACGAGACGGCTCGAGCGATCGCCGGCGGGGAGCTCGACATCGCGCTGGTGTGCGGCGCCGAGTCGGTGGCCACGCTGATCGCCGCGCAGCGCGCCGGCCGGGAGCTCGAATGGCGCCGGCAGGACGACGGGGTCGCGCCGACCCGGGTCTCCGGCCGCGACCGCTACCCGGTCAACCAGGCCGAGGCTGACGTCGGCCTGCCGGCGCCCCTGGACATGTACGCGCTGATCGAGAGCGCCGTGCGGGCCCAGTCGGGCGCCGACCCCGACAGTCACCTGCAGAAGATCGCCGGGCTGTGGTCGCGCTTTTCGCGCGTCGCCGCCGAGAACGAGTTCGCCTGGATCCGCCGCGGCTATACCGCAGCGGAGATCGCCACCCCGACCGCCGCGAACCGAGCGGTGTCGAGTCCCTACACCAAGCTGCTGACGGCCAACATCCAGGTGGACCAGGCGGCCGGGTTGATCATCTGCAGCGCGGGAGCGGCCGACGGGGCAGGCGTTCCCCGCGACCGCTGGGTATTCCTCCACGCCGGCGCGCAGGCCCAGGACGAGTGGCACGTGACCGAGCGCGCCGAGCTCGCGGCGTCCCCGGCCGTCCGGGCCATCGGCGCCGCGGCGCTGGGGCACGCCGGGCTCGGCATCGACGAGGTCGCCCACGTGGATCTGTACTCGTGCTTTCCCTCCGCCGTGCAGATCGGCGCGGAGGCGCTCGGGCTCGCGCTCGATGATCCGGCGCGGCCCCTGACCCTCACCGGCGGCCTGACCTTCGCCGGCGGCCCCGGCAACAACTACGCGATGCACTCGGTCGCCGCGCTCGTCGGACACCTGCGGGACGATTCCGGCGCCTACGGGCTGACCACGGCGCTGGGCTGGTACGCGACCAAGCACGCGGTCGGCGTGTACTCGGCAGGCCCGCCGGTGCGCCCGTTCGCGTCGCTGGAACCCGAGCCGGAGCCGCGGCCGGCCCGGCGCGCCCGCACCGACTTCACGGGCATGGCGAGACTCGAGGCCTTCACCGTCTCGCGCAATCGGGACGGCACGCCGGCCGGCGCCGCCGTCAGCGCGCTCACCCCCGAGGGCGACCGCGCGCTCGTCCGCGTCGAGGCTGCCACGACGATCGCGGGTCTGCTCGAGCGCGACCACATCGGCACGGCGGTGAGGATCGCCGGACCGGGGTCGCTCGAGCTGGACGGCCGCTAGCGGTGGGCGGACCGCCGGCGATAACCGAGCCGGAGTTGAGGGAGCGGCTTGGGCTGAGCGACGAGCAGTTCGCCGAATTCTTCCGGACCCTGGCCGCCCGGTTGGGCCGGCGGACCTTCAGCCCCGAGGCCTACGCGCACGCGATCGGATACCCGTGGTCGCGGCCGGCACGGTCATATCTGTTCACCGGCGGGACGGTGCAGCTGCTCGACGAGCTGCAACCCCGGCGACGCGCCGAAATCCTTCTGCGGTTCACGGGAATCGCGGAGCACCGGCCCGACACGGCCCGGACTCCCCTGCTCGCCTTCGGCTCCAACGCCTCGCCCGCTGCGCTGCGGCGCAAGTTCGCCCACTTCCCCGATGCCGAGGACCGGTCGGTGCTCGTGCTGGCCGGCCGGCTCCACGAATTCGACGTCGGCGCCTCCGCGCAGCCGACGATCTACGGGGCGATGCCGGCGACGCTGTTCGCGAGTCCCGGGACGGCGGTCCGAGCCGGCGTGCTGTGGGTAACTCCGCACCAGTTCACCCAGCTTGTCTGGTCCGAGCTCAGCTACGGCCTCGGTCGGCTGGACGCTCCCTTCGAGGCCGATGAACCCGACCACAGCCTGGGCTCGGTGATCGCCTTCGTCTCTCGCTTCGGCGCGTTCGCCCCTTCTGGCCGGCCGATCGCGCTCGCGGCGATCCCCGCCAGCGGCCGCAGGGCGCCGGCCCTCGCTCAGGAGCAGGTGCTGGGCGCCGCCGCAGCGCTCGCCCTCGGCCCCGACGCCGGCGCGGAGGCGCTCGTCCGCGAGGTCTTCGAGAGCTTCAGCGAGCTGATCCCCCGGCTCGAGCGCACCGTCCGCCGCTGCGCCGAGCCCTTCTCGTCGCCCCGGTGGACGCCGTACCGGTCAGGGGGTGACTGCGCCGGACTGGGCTCCCGGCCCGAGCCGTCTCACTAGCCGAGCGCCGTGGTGCGCCAGCCGGCGCCGGCGTTCAACATGCGTGAGATCTCGGCGGCCGACACCGGGGGCGAGAAGAGGTTGCCCTGGCCCAGGCCGCAGCGCAGGCGCCGCAGCGCTGACGCCTGGACGTCGGTTTCGATGCCCTCGCCGACGACCACCAGCGATAGGGCCCTGGCCATCCCGACGATCGCTTCGGTGATCGTGCTGTCGGATGCCTCGGTGCCGAGGCCGTCGATGAACGAGCGGTCGACCTTGAGCGCGTCCAAAGGCAGGCGGGTCAGATAACTGAGCGACGAATAGCCGGTGCCGAAGTCGTCGAGCACCAGCTTCACGCCGAGCGACTTCAGGCCGAGCAGGTTCTCGGCGATCACGTCGGCTTCGTCGAGCAGGACCGTCTCGGTGATCTCGAGGCTCAGGGACGCCGGATCCAGGCCGCTGCCGTGGAGCACGTCGGCGACCCCTTCCGGAAATCCGCGCTGCGCGAGTTGCAGCGGCGACAGGTTCACCGCGATCCCGATCGGAGCCGAGTCCTGATGCGCGCGCGCCCAATGTGCGGCCTGGCGACACGCGCGGTCGAGCACCCAGTGCCCGATCCGTTCGATCAGGCCGGTCTCTTCGGCTACGGGGATGAAGTCGTCCGGTGCGACCACCCCGCGCTGGGGATGGTCCCAGCGAAGTAGCGCCTCGACGCCGATGATCGCCTCGTGGCGTAGCGATACCACCGGCTGGTAGACGAGCCGCAGCTCGTCTCGCTCGACCGCGCGGCGAAGGTCGTTCTCGACCCGGAGCCGAGCAATCGCCCGGCCCCGCGTCATCTCGTCGAACAGCTCGTAGCGCGCCCGCCCGCGCTCCTTGGCCCGGTACATCGCCGCGTCGGCGTCGCGGATCAGCTCATCGGGCTCCTCGCCTCCCTCGGCCAGCGCGATTCCGATGCTGGTGGTGACGAAGTGCTCGTCCGCATCGAGCACGAACGGGTGGGCGAACACGGCGGCGATCCGCTCGGCTGCGGCGATCGCGTCGCGCTCGGTGGAGATCTCCTCCAGCACCAGGCCGAACTCGTCACCGCCGAACCGAGCCACCGTGTCGCTGGGCCGCAGAGCGTGCTTGAGTCGCGCGGCCACCGCGGCCAGCAGCTCGTCGCCCGCGTGATGACCCATGCTGTCGTTGACCAGCTTGAAGTGGTCGAGATCCAGGAACAGCACGGCGGCCAGCGAGCGCGACTGCCTTCGCAGCCGCTTCAGCGTGTGCTCGAGGCGGTCCAGGAAGAGCAGGCGGTTGGGCAATCCGGTCAGCGGGTCGTGCAGCGCGCGGTGATGGATCGCGTCCTCGGTGCTCTGGCGCTCGAGCGCATCAGCCAGCACGTTGGCCAGCGCCTGCACGAAGTCGATGTCGCCCGGGCTGTAAGTCCGGGGCTGGGTGGAATGGACTCCGAACACGCCGAACAGGCCGTCGTGTCCCTCGATTGCCACGGTCATGCTGCTGCGCGCCGCGTGGTCGCGCAGCGTCGGGGACGGTTCGAAGCGGTCCTCGGCGTCCCAATCCGGGACCACCACCGGGCCCTCGGTCACCAGCGTGCCGCTACCCAGCGCACCGACGGCCCGGACGCTGCCGACGGCGAAGTCCGCCCAGCCGAAACCGGCCCGCAGCCGCACCGAATCGCCGCCGGGTAACAGCTCCCCGACCAGGGCCATCTCGACCTCGAGGATCTCCGCGGCCGCGGCCACGGCGTGCTCGATCAGCTCGGCGATGGCTCCCCGCTGCAGCGCAAGCTCGCCCAGCCGGGCGACCGCCGCCTGCTGCGCGGCCCGCCGCTCCAACTCCGCCTCGGCCTGCTTGCGCTCGGTGATGTCCGAGAGGACGCCGTTCCAGCGAGCGCGACCGAGCTCGTCGCGCACGAGCAGCGCGTCGTCTCGGATCCAGACGACCCGCCCGTCGCAATGGAGCATCCGATACTCGATGGCGCCGCCCGCGGCCCCTGCAACCATCCCGCTCACGGCTTCCCCGGCCAGTACCCGCTCGCGGTCGCAGGGGTGTAGCCGGGTGCTCCACAAAGACGGGTCCATCAGCCATTCCTCGGGGGAGAAGCCCAGGATCGACTCGATCTGAGGGCTCACGTAGTCCCAGACCCCGTGCTCGCCGGGTTGCGCGATGTAGATGATCGCGGGGATTCGGTCCAGCAGCACGCGAACGTCGCCGACCCGGGCGCTCTCCAGCTCGACGGAGGCGGGCCAGTCCGCTGGCGCGAACAGTGCCTGCTGATCGCGCTTGCGGCCGCGCGTCGCCGCATCGGGAGGCAGTGCCCTCACTTGCCTGTTATCGGCAGTTTGCGGCATTCCTGTTGCGGATTCACCACAGACCGGACTGCGGGTTACTACTGAAGGCCGGGCCGGAGCCCTCAGGACAGGCGCTCGATCAGCACCTCCGGATTATCGCCGGCCATATCCGACTCGTCGCCGACCGCGAAGCAGGACGTGGCGCTCGGACACGACACCGCCAGCAGCTCGTCGGAGGGTGCCGGGCTGGGGGTGGGCCGAACCGACCAGTTCGTGCCGATCCAGCGCTCGGCCAGCGTCTGGCCGCCAGGCCCCCCGGGACCCGTCGCCCCGATCGTCCCCACGGCGCTGCACGGCCCCCCGGGGCGGCACGATACGCCGGCCAGGCTAGCCGGGCGCAGCGGCGCGCCGACGGTTCCCGGCAGGGTGTACAGAGCCCACAGCCCGCGGTTGCGCTGCTCGGCCAACGGCACCTGCGTGGCCGAGCCCCGGGCCGCGTAGTTTCCGACGGCGACGCACTCCGGTCGGCTCGCGCAGGAGACGGAGCTGAGGGTCACGTCGGCGCGCCGATTCGGGTCGATCGTCTCCTCGATCGCCCAGCTCCGGCCGTTCCATCGCTCGGCCAGCGGCACCTGCCAAAGTCCGGGCGGCGTGTAGTCGCCGACGGCGATGCAGGCGTTCCTGGCCGGGCAGGAGACCGAGTTCATTTCGATTTCCTCCTGACTCCCGGGCGACCGCATTTCCACCGACGACCACCGCTTCCCGTTCCAGCGCTCGGCGAGAAGCGCCTGGTCGGCGTCATCGGTCCCCCAGTTGCCAACCGCCATGCAGGCATCGGCCGCGGCGCATGACACCGCCGAGAGGTTCGCCACCGGCCCCGGCGCCACAATTCTCTGCAGCGTCCAGTGCCGGCCGTTCCAGCGCTCACCGAGCGGCCCCGTCGAGCCGGCATAGAGCGAGCCCGTCTCCGAGAACCCGACCGCCTCGCAGGCTACCGCGCTGACGCACGACACGCCGCCGATCTCGCTCGCCGTCGCGTCCGGCCCGGTGGGCAGCCGGGCCACCCGCCAGCGTTTGCCGTCCCAGCTCTCGGCCGCGATCGAGCCGGCCGCGGAACCCGAGCCCACGGCGGTGCACGCCCGCACGCCGCTGCAGGCGACCGCATCGAGACTGTCGAGCAGCGACGAGCGCGGCGTCGCCTGCAGCAGCCAGCGCCGGGCTGACGCATTCGGGGCGGTGAGCGCGACCGAGGCCGCGACCAAGACTCCTACGCCGTGAGCCAGCCGCCGCATGTGCACTTCCGAGCCTCCCGAGCCGAGCCTAACCCCGAATCCTATAGCGGGGGCGCCGGCCGGCCCGAGGCTGCGATCATCTGCCGTCGTGAGCGTCAGCGAAACCACGAAGCCGGGCTCGCGCGGCTTTGACTCCGACCAGGCGCTGCTCACCGATGTCCTGCGGGAGGTCGTCGCCACCAGCGACGGCTCGCGCGCGGTCGACTTGCTCGACCAGGCCGTCGAGCTCGGGCGCGCCGCGCGCGCCGGCGACGAGGCGGCAGCCGATCGTCTCGCTTCGCTGGTCGGGGAGCTTGATCTAGGGGAGATCGCGGTGCTGGTGCGGGCTCTGACCCGGTGGTTTCAGCTGGTCAACCTGGCCGAGGACAACGAGCGCGTGCGTCGGCTGCTCAGCCGTGACGCGCGCGAGGCGCCGTCGCCGCGGCCGGGCTCGATGCGCCGGGCGATA
>JALYXK010000353.1 GCA_030947145.1 Actinomycetota bacterium | reverse complement strand
AGCTCAAGTTCCTGGCGTCCAGCGCGACCGCCACACCGGGATCAGTGACGCTGCGAATGGCCAACAAGTCCTCGGTCTCGCACGACATCGCGATCCAGGGGGGCGGCCTCAACCAGGTGGGCAAGATCGTGGTCAACGGCGGCTTCTCGACGGTCACGGCTAGCCTCAAGCCGGGCAAGTACACGTTCTACTGCTCGGTTCCCGGCCATCGCCAGGCCGGCATGGCGGGCACTCTCACCGTCAAATAAGCCGGGTCCATCATCGGCGGGGTGTCGGCTTCAGGTGGCCGCGGCGCTGGCCCTGAGGCGCTCCCAGAGCTCCTGGGATCGGCCTGCGGCGACGGCTCGGGCGGCGCGGCGCTCATCGAGCTCGACGCCTTGAGCGGCGGCGAAGTCGAGCAGGCGCTGGCGCTCATCGTTCTCGCGAGCCACCTTCAGGAACAGCCAGCAGAACAGGCCGATGGTGAGGAGGCTCTCCTCGACCATCATCACCCCCGCCGCAGTGATCTGATCGGCCGTTTGGCTGATGTGCCAGTGCGCGTCCCCGCCCCGGTAGTACGGGTAGAAGACGGTTCCGGCGAAGATCATCACGTTGGCGAGCACGGTCCCGATCAAACGCACGGCGACGATGTAGACGAGCCGCACTCCATTGCTGAACCACTGCGGCTTCGGTAGCGGCCCCAGCAGGCCCATCCACACTGCGATACCGAAGGCCAGGAAGGTCGCGTGCTCGAGCGCGTGGACGGGGTCGTGCCGGAGCGCGGTCTGGTAGAGCACGGGGAGGTGCCAGACGTAGAAGTTGATGCCCCAGACCGGGACCGCCACGACCGGATGCGTGCACACGCGCAGCCGGTTGATCCAGTGGACCCTCAGCAGCGGGGCCAACAGCGGTCCCGTGAAGCCGAGCACGAGCAGCAGCGCGGCGATGTCGCCGATCAGCAGGTGCTCGGCCATATGGGCGACCAGCAGCTGGTCGCTGAGCTCGTCAACCGGCGGGCTCAGCGCGATCGCCAGCACCAACAGGCCGCTGGCGTAGCACCACTTGCGCCATCTCGGCACCGGGCGACCCTGCTCCCGCAGCGTCCTGGCCCGGGCGCCGTAGGGGATCCAGCAAAGGAGCGCGAGGACGGGAAGAAGGATCGTGCCCGTCGGCCCCGTGGCGGCGAGCGGCAAGGCATTCATCACCATGTCCTCATGGTGACGCCTGCACCCGGCTGACGCGTCGCCCGTCCCTAGTTGAGGAGCATGTAGAAGCCGTTGTCCGTGCGGTTGAACGACGCGACGTCGCCGGAGGTCGTGTCCACCGCGATGCTGAAGGTGATCACGGAGACCTGCGTCCCCGCGGGGCAATTGAAATCAGCGCCGATCTCGGCGGACTGGCCGACGGCGTTGCCGTCGGCGCCGAGCGTCACCGAGACGTCGCTGGGATTGAACGACAGGCCGCTGAAGCAATAGAGGCCGCTGCCGGAGGTGTGTTGCACGTTCGCCGCCGTGATGTTCTTGGCCCGGTCGACGCCGCCGTTCTGCGGTACGTGGGCGAAACCTAGAGCGGCGCCGGTGGTACCGCTGGCGCCCGCCGGGCCTCGCGGACCGCGCGAACCACGCGGACCCTTGAATCCGCGGGGACCGCGCGGGCCCCGCCTTCGGGCCGCCGCGACCGAGGCAACGGGCCGAGCGGCGGCATGATGCGCGGAGCGGTGCTGGCTCGTGGCGGCTGCCGTACCGAAGCCGGCGGCCACGAGTGCCATCACGGCGATCGCCGGCCAGGCGACCGAACGTAAACGACCCAGGACAGACATTGGCTGGACCCCCAGGTGAGGTGGATAGGGTGCGCGCTCGCTCCCCGCGAAGGCGGCCATTCCGGCCGCGCGGCGACTCTATCAAGGGCTACCGAGGCAGGCGTTAGGCGCGGGGCGCCTAGAAAGCGCGCACGACCAGCACGATCACCAGAATCACGGCCGCGGTTGCCGCCACGTAGAGCAACACACGAAACGCGCCGTCCTCGGTTCGGAGCGGATTGATCACGGCCCGGGCGGCTAGAGCACGTAGACGGTCATGTAGACGATGATCCACATGATGTCGACGAAGTGCCAGTAGATCCCCGGCACTTCCATCCCTCGGTGCTGCTCGGGCGAATAGTGGCCGCGGAACGATCGAATCGTGACCATCAACAGGATGCCGAGGCCGATGAAGACGTGCGCGCCATGCAGTCCGGTGAGCGAGTAGAAGATCGTGGCCTGGGCCGAGTCGTGACCGGCGAAGCCGAGATGCACGTACTCGTTGATCTGCACGAACAGGAACGTGAGCCCGAGCAGGAACGTCGAGAGCATGCCGGCCTTCAGCCCGAAGCGGTTGCCGTTCTTGACCGACACGGTCGCCCAGTGGATCGTCAAAGACGAGGACAGCAGGATCGCGGTGTTGATGCCGGCCACCGCCTCCGGGAGCTTGGTGCCATTCGCCGGCCACGGGTCGTGGGTGACCTGGCGGATGAAGAAGTAAGCGGTGAAGAAGGCCCCGAAGATCATGACCTCGGAGATGATGAAAAGCAGCATCCCGAGCGTGGGGGCGTCGACGCGCGAGGAACGGTGCGCCTCGGGTGGCCCGTGGTGCTCGTGGGCGATCGCTGCAGCTTCCATCGGGTTCCTCCTAGGCGGCCGCGGTCTCGGACTCGGACTCGGACTGGATCACGTGGTCGACAGGCTTGCCGGTAGCGCGCCGCACGCGCTCGATCAGGTCGGAGCGCATCCATCCGGACTTGGTCGCGGCGAACGTGGAGATCACGATGTCGTCGACGCGGAAGAACTGAAGGGTGTTGGTGATCGCCGTGTACGGATCGGGATCGCCGATCATCCCCGACGCGAATAGCTCAGCCTCGCGCAACCGGTCGAGGACCAGCTTCAGCCGGGTACGGGCCCGCCGGGTGGCGTGGCCATCTCCACCCTCCTGAGGCACCACCACGATGAACAGGTGGCCGTCCTTGTCCTCCTCGCCTTCAACCTTCGCCTTGAGCGCCTTCAGCAGCTCGTCGCTGCTCGCGGTCCGGTTGGCCACGGCGAGCGTGACCTTGAACGGCAGCCCCTCGGCATCGATGTCGGCCACGATGTGGGTCACCGGCAGCCGCGAGGCCGAGCGGATCCGATCGATCAGGTCACTGCGGAGCCACCCGGAGCGAGTCTCCGGATAGGTGGAGATGATGATCTCCGTCGGCTGGTACTCGTGAACCGCGTCCATCGTCGCGCTGTAGGGATCGGAATCACCTACCTCGCCGATCGCCTCGATGCCCGCCGCTCGCACGACCCGGAGGGCCAGATCGACGCGGGTCTGGGCGGCCTCGAAGACGGCGTCATCGTAGATCACGTACCCGGCCCGCGGCCGGGTCTGCGGGACGCATAGGACGAATCGGGCGTCGCCCGGCTCGGCGCGCTCCCGCACGGCGTCGAGCAGCGAGCGGCCGCCCAGCGTCTCGTTGGCTACCACCAGGATCGTGTCCATCAGTGACCTCCGTGACCGGAGCCCGACGAGGAGCCGGCGGCGACGGCGCCGGCCTCGACGGGCGGCTTGAAGATCCCGTGCACCGCGCCGGGGACGCCGTACTCGTAGGGGCCGCCGACCACCGTGGGGATCGCGTCGAAGTTGAAGATCGGCGGCGGGGAAGAGACCTGCCACTCGAGCGTCAGCGCGCGCCATGGGTTCGCCGCGGCCCGTGGCCCCGAGCGCCAGCTCGCCACCATGTTGTAGAGGAAGATCAGCGTGCTGAAGCCGAGGATGAAGGCCGAGACCGAGATGAACAGGTTCCAGGCCGCGAACTTCTGCGCGTATTCGGCCACCCGTCGCGGCATGCCCTGGATGCCGATCAGGTGCATCGGGGCAAACGTCAAATTGAAGAAGATGAACGTCATCCAGAAGTGCCACTTGCCCAGACGGTCATCGAACATCCGCCCGGTCATCTTCGGGAACCAGTAGTACACGCCGGCGAAGATCGTGAACAGCGAGCCGCCGAACAACACGTAATGGATGTGGGCGACGATGAAATAGGTCTGGCTGACGTGAATGTCGAACGGGATCATGGCCAACATCACCCCGCTGATCCCGCCCAGAGTGAACATCGTCAGGAACCCCAGGGCGAACAGCATCGGCGTGTCGAGATGGAGCACGCCGCGCCATAGCGTCGCCAGCCACGAGAAGATCTTGATCCCGGTGGGGATCGCGATGATCGCCGTGGTGATCATCATCGGGATCCGGATCCAGGAGGCCATCCCGGAGACGAACATGTGGTGTGCCCAGACGGTGAAGCCGAGCACGACGATGGCCAGCAGGGAGAACGCCATCATCCGGTAGCCGAAGATCGGTTTTCGCGCCTTGACCGCCAGGATCTCGGAGATGATCCCGAATCCGGGCAGCATCATGATGTAGACCGCCGGGTGCGAGTAGAACCAGAAGACGTGCTGGTACATGATCACGTTGCCGTTCTTGCCGGCTCCCACGAAGGCGTCGAAGAAGTGGAAGCCCAACGCCCGGTCGAGCAGCACGAAGAACTGGGAGGCGGCGATGAACGGCGTGGCGATCACCACCAGCAGGGAGGTCGAGAAGTTCGCCCACACCAGCAGCGGCATCCGGAAGAAGCTCATGCCCGGGGCGCGCATGGTGATGATCGTCACCAGGAAGTTGAGCGCGGTGGCGATCGACGAGGCGCCGGCGAATTGCACGGCGATCGTGAAGAACAGCTGGCCCAGGGGCATGGTGGTAGACAGCGGCGCGTAGGCCGTCCAGCCCGACGCGAACGAGCCCCCCGGGGCCAGGAAGCTCATCAGCATCATGATCCCGGCCATCGGCAGCATCCAGTAGGAGAGGGCGTTCAGGCGCGGGAACGCCATGTCCGGCGCGCCGATCATCAACGGGAGCACGAAGTTCGCCAGACCGGCGAATACGGGGATCACGAACAGGAAGATCAACAGCGAGGCGTGGACCGAGAACACGCCGTTGTACTGCTCCGGGGTGAGGAACTGCATGCCGGGCTTGGCCAGCTGGGCCCGGATCAGCATGGCCAGCAGGCCTCCGACCAGGAGGAAGAAGAACGAGGTGACCACGTACTGGATCCCGATCACCTTGTGGTCGGTGTTGACCCGGAAGTAATCGCGCCAGGTGCGGGCCCCGTGGGCGGAGTGGTCCTCGGGCCGCGTCGCCTTGCCGGCCGCCCAGTAGAACCAGTAATCCATCGTGCCGATGCCCACCAGGAAGAACAGGGGCACGGCGATCAGCGAGACGATCGTCACCGCGCGGCCGTCAATCACCGGGTGGTAGTGCATCAGCCAGCGAACCAGGACGGTCAGGCCGAGGGCGAAGGCGACTCCGAGCACGCTGGTCATCGCGGCGCGATACCAGCCGGGCGCACGGAGCTTTGCCGGCAGAACCATCATCGGATCTCCTTAACTTCGCGTATCAGCGTCAAGCGTGCCTCACCCCGTCGTTCTGGTGGCCAGCCGAGTCTCACTTTGTCACGCTCGCCAGGAAATTGACCAGCGCCTGAATTTGGGCCGGTGGCAAGGTCTTCGAGAAGGTCGCGGGCATGATCCCGGCCGCGTAGCCGGTGGGGCAGATAGGCGTAGGGCTTGGTGATGGCGGTCGAGATGCACTGCTGCAGGCTCGCGCCGCGGGCCTGCTTCGAGGCCGGCGTCGCGCAGTCAGACTTCAGACGCTGATCCAGGTTCGGTCCGACGGTTCCGGTGGCGCCGG
>JALYXK010000344.1 GCA_030947145.1 Actinomycetota bacterium | reverse complement strand
CCTGAAGCCCGGACTGAGCGAAGCTCAGCGCGCGGACGCGATCAACTGGATCCGCCAGGCGGTCAGGATGCCGATGTTCCGCTCTGCCTATGACGGGACGTACACGGTCAGCGGCGCCCCGGTCGTCGTGCATGACCTCGCCGCGCAGATCACGGGCTCGATCTCGGGGCTGCTGATCGCCGCCCTTGTGGTCATGGCGGCGACGCTGCTGGTGGTGTTCCGCAGCCGGTTGCGGCTGCTGCCGCTGGCGATCGCGCTCGCCGCGACCGGCATCACGTTCGGGGTGACCTCGATTGCCGGCGCGTCGCTGACGATGGCCTCGATCGCGGTGCTGCCAATCCTGATCGGACTCGCGGTCGACTACGCGATCCAGTTCCAGTCGCGGGTCAACGAGGCCCAGGCGGCGATGGCCGGCGAGGGAGGTGGCACGCAGGCGGCGGTCGCCCGCGCCGCCGGGGCGGGAGCGCCGACGCTCGCCGCCGCCGCGCTCGCCACAGCGACCGGCTTCCTCGTGCTGCTGCTCTCGCCGGTGCCGATGGTTCGCGGCTTCGGCTTGCTGCTCGTCCTCGGAATCGCCATCAGCCTGGTGTGCGCGCTGAGCGCCGGCTCGGCCGCGCTGGTGCTGGCCGACCGTGACGGGGGATCGATCGGCGCCTCGCTGCGAGGGGCGGCAGAGATCCTGAGCGACGCGGCGCGCGGCGCCGGGACCATTCTTCGCGATGGAGGGCAGCGAATCCCGAGGCCGCGGCGAGCTCGGCACAAAGTCGCGACCGGGACCACGCGCCGCGGTTCGCTGGCGGCCCTGCCGGGGTCGGTGCTGGCCGCCGTGGTGCGGCGTCCGGGCCGCGTGCTGGCGGTCGGCGCCGCGCTGGCTCTGCTCGGCCTGGTCGCCGACACCCAGACCGGCGTCCAATCCGATGTGACCAAGCTCGTCCCCGCGAGCATGCCGGCGCTCCGTGACCTGCGGCAGCTCGAGCACGTGACCGGCGTGTCCGGCGAGATCGACGTCACCGTTCACTCCGGCGACGTGGCCACCGCCAAGACCGTCGGCTGGATGATCCGCTACGAGAACGCGCTGCTGAGTCACTTCGGCTATCTCGAGACCAGCGGCTGCTCGCGATCGACGCTGTGCCCGGCGCTGTCGCTGCCCGACCTGTTCTCCTCCAGCGGCCAGAGCTCGTCGGCGGCGCTGACCGACGCTTCGATCAAGAGCCTGCTCTCAGCCGTTCCGCCGTACTTCAAGCAGGCGGTGATCACGTCCGACGGCCAGAACGCGACGCTGGCCTTCGGGATCCGGCTGATGCCGCTGTCCAAGCAGCAGCGGGTGATCGACTACATGCGCTCGCAGCTGCACCCGCCGGCCGGGGTCACCGCCCAGCTGGCCGGTCTCCCCGTACTTGCCGCTCAGGCCAACGCTGCCCTCTCCTCCTCGGGACGCCGGCTGCTGACGTTGCTGGCGGGCCTGGTCGCGGTCGGGCTCGTGCTGCTGGCCGTGTTCCGCCGGCCCCGGCGGGCGCTGGTGCCGCTGGTCCCGATCGCGCTGGCGACGGGCTGGTCGGCGCTGATCCTGTTCGTCATCGGGATCCCGCTGAACCCCATGTCCGCCACCCTGGGGGCGCTGGTGATCGCGATCTCGACCGAATTCAGCGTCCTGTTATCCGAGCGCTTCGGCCAGGAGCGCGCCGGCGCGGCCGATCTCCGCGATGCGCTGGGACGTACCTACCGGTCGACCGGAGCCGCGGTGCTGGCCTCGGGGATCACGGCGATCGCCGGATTCGGCGTGCTGGTGTTCTCCAACATCACGATGCTCCGGGACTTCGGCTTCGTGACGGTGATCGACCTGACCGTCTCCCTCCTCGGCGTGCTGCTGGTGCTCCCGGCGGTGCTCGTCCTCTCCGAGCGGGAGGGGGTAGCCCAGAGCCCCATCCGGGCCCTCCGGCGAGCCGGCGCGGCGGCTCCGAGGCCGCGTCGCCGCACGCGGGTCGCGTGAGCGATCCACCGCGGCCTCCGTTGGAGCCGGAGGACGGGTCCCGGCCTCCGTTGGAGCCGCAGGACGGGTCCGGTCCGGCGCCGCAGGATCCGCCAGGCCCGGCGGCGCCGAGGGGGCCCGACCCCGAGGGCGAGATGCTGTTGCCCCGGCTCGACCCGGACCGCGCCGTCGCGGCCGCCGGCGGTCCGCCCCCGACAGAGCTGCTGATCGACACGCGTCGCTACCAGTGGGCGATCGGGATCTTCGGGCTGGTGCTGGTGATCGCGTTCTCGATCTACCTGTTCGCCACCAACGGGATCAGCTCCGTGGGCATCCCGGCCGGAAAGTCCCTGTACCGCTTCGTCGCGCCGCTGGCCACCGGGGACGTCAACCGTGACGTCAACACGCATCCGCGCTGCCATCCCGATGCCCCCAACCCGCAGGCGCTGAACGTCTGCGGCCGCACCCCGCTGGTGCTCGACTTCTTCGTCACCGGCTCGGGGGACTGCAAGCGGCAGGTCGACACGCTCCAGACGGTCTCGCGCCAGTTTCCGGGGATCCGGTTCGCGGCTGTCGCGGTCGATGCCGGCCGGGCGGAGACCGCCGCCCTGGTGCGCTCCCACCACTGGACGATCCCGATCGCCTACGACCGTGACGACGCCCTGGGCAGGATCTACGGCGTCGAAATCTGCCCGATGGTTGAGCTGGCCGCGCGGGGTGGGCAGGTGACTGATCGCCTGATCGGCGACAAGTGGCAGCATCCGGCGGACCTCGCGGCTCGGGTTCGGAGGCTGGCGGGCTAGCGGTGGAGGAGCTTGACCTGAGAGCGGCGCCGGGGTTCATCGAATCCCGCGTGCGCGACGAGTTTCCCGGGCTGCGTCTCGATTGGGTCAGCGTCGAGGGTCGGGCGCAGGCCAGCCCACCGTCGGTCGAGTTGCACCTCAAGCGGCTGTCGAACCGGTTTCGTGGCGCCGACGTGGTCGCCATGCGCACGCGACCGATCCCGCACGCGTACCGATCGTTCTTCCGGCAGATCGGGCTGGACCCGGACACGAACCGGGTGCCGATCGAGCGGGCGGCGGTGGACCGGCTGATGCACGGTGGGTTCCGCTCGAGCGGGCTGATCGAGGACGCGCTGCTGATCGGGCTGGTCGAGACGGGAGTTCCGGTCTGGGCACTCGACGCCGATCTGGTCGACGCCGGGGGGCTCGGAATTCGCACGACGGTGGCCGGGGATCGTCTCGGGACCACCGAGCACGGCAACCACCTGGCGCCGGGCCAGCTAGCGGTCTGCGACGCGCGATCAGTGCATGCGCTGCTGTTCGATGAGCCCGCCCCGGGGCACGGGGTCAGCCGGGCGAGCACCCGGTTCGCCCTGTTCGCCGTGAGCGTCCCGGGGGTGCCCGCGATTCACGTCGAGGAGGCGCTCTGGGTGACGATCGAGGTGCTCCGGTCAGGATGAGAACACCGACAGAGAACCGGGGTGCGGCAACTTAGTCTCCTGCTAAGCTCGACGTCCAGGAAAGGAGAGTGGTATGGCACTCCTCGAGCAGACGATTGACACAGCTCCGAACCAGTTCCCGTCGTCTCCGGCAGACGTAGGGGAAGAAGCCGAGCGCGCGGCTCGACGGTCGATTCGCGCTCAGATCGCCAAGCTCGAGCGCGACCTCGCCACCAGCTTCGTGACGGCCTTCCCGATGGGCGGTATCGCTCTGCCCCCGGCGGACCCGCGCCAGCAGCCGCGCCTCCTCGACCTGGGTGAGCTCGAGCGGGTTCGGGACGAGCTCGCCGAGCGCCTGCGAGACGCGCGCATCTCGATCGCCGCGCGCGCGGATGTCTGGGAGTCGAACCGCGTCCTGTTGGAGCGGATGCTGCTCGAGCCAGGGAAGTATCGCTTCGCCCGGGTGGCCCGCCGCGACGTCGGCGAGCCCGGCTGCGGCGTGTGGCAGGTGAGACCGCGCCTCGGCCTGATCGGCATGCTCGCCGGCTGGTGGCACGTCAAGCTCTCCTCGGGCTGTCCGTTACCCGGGGGCCGCGGCCTCGTGCCACGGCCCGCTCACCATCCGGGCTCGCCACGACCGGGCCGGGCACGAGTCATCCGGCTTCCGCGGCCCTGACTCAGACCACTAAGCTGAACCGCGGGATGCGCGAGTTGCTACGGACCGGCTCGGGCGCCGTAGTGGTCGTGCTGATCATGTTCATCGGCAGCCTGGTGCTGTGGATCGGCACGCCACTGGCTTGGCTGTGGATCGGCTCTCAGATCCAGGGCTCGACTTCGTCGTTGGGCGCGGCTCTGGGGGTGATGTTCGTCGGCGTGATCGTGACGATCTCGGCGCTGGCGATGATCCTCTCCAAGCTCAGCAACGTCTACCGGGCCAACCGCATCGCTCGCGGCCTCGACGATCCGGGCCACTTCGTGCTCGAGGGTGTGCTCGTGGTCAGCGCCGGGGTCACACTGACGGCATTCGCCGTGTGGTTCTTCCTGTTCGCCGGAGCCAGCCCCGTGCCGATCGGCATCCAGCTGTGAGCCGGGCCGGCCCCGCGTCCAGCGACGCAGAGCCGGCCACGTTGGGTCGCAGGCTCAGACGAGCGCCAGCACTCCGATCACGCACCGGTCGAAGTCTTCTCCGAGCCCGGCGCATGATTCAAGTTGACCGGCGAGTAGTAGCTGCTGTCGCTGCGTGAGCTGACCGAGCGGCTTCAGCTCACTGATTTGGTTGCGTTCCAGGAATTTCCGGCACTTGGTCGTTCCCCAGCGCCGCTGACTCATCAGTAGATCTCCAACCGACCAGCTGCGTACCTCGTTTGGGCAGGCGAGAATGACTTGCGCGGCTGACACCTCGCCGTCTGCGATTCGTCGCTTCAGCTCCGCACGCGCGAGCCGAACCTCGTTGGCTCTCCCAAGAGCACGCAGCCGTTGCGGCTCTTTGGTCTTCGTGGCGGTTTGCATCATGTAGCTGTCCCTCTCCCTACGTCGAGTCCGCCCGGGCGGACGTTTGGGGTTGGCGAATAGGCCCATCCATGAGCGTCTTGGCTCGGCACGCCTTTCGGACGGGACCTGATTCCATTCTCGTGTGACCGTCGAGCTGTCAGTCTGCCGTTGGTGCCCCGAAGTCCCGACCACACCCGTGTGTTGACTCCGCGCCGCCCGGCCGACCGCCTTCAAGACGAGAGGGACGCTACGGAAACGAAGCGGTCACAGCAAGAACACATCTCGGAACCCGATGCTTAGAGCGTGTTTTTTCTCTTCGGAAACGCTTGTGCCGTTTCGGACAAGAAGTCCGCGGTAATTCAGGCGGCCGGCGAGGGCAGGGGTCCGTGCTCGGCCTCGAACGAGCGCTTGACCTCGCCGAAGACGGCGAGCGCGCGGTCGAGCGTAGCCCGATCGTGGGTCGCCATCACGCTGGTCCGTAGCAGTGCTCCGGAGGGCGGGACGGCGGGATGGATCGCCACGTTCACGAATACCCCGGCCTCGTACAGCGCCTTCCACAGGAACACGGCCTTCCAGTCGTCCCCGACCTCGACCGGCACCACTGGGGTGACGATCTCGGTGCCGTCCGCGAGCCGAGTCGGCGCGACCACCCGCAGGCCGAGCTCGCTCAGGCCCGCGTGGAGATAACGGGCGCTCTCGAGCACCGCCGCGAACAGCTCGCGGCCCTCGGCCGAGCGACAGATCCGCACGGCCGCCAGCGCGGCCCCCACGGCCGCCGGGACCGCTGAGGCGGTGAACATGAACGGGCGCGACTGGATCCGCAGGAACTCGATCACATCGGCCGGCCCGGCGATCACCCCTCCGCACGAGGCCAGCGACTTGGAGAACGTCGCCATCCGCAGATCCACGCGATCCTCGATGCCCAGCAGCTCGCAGGTGCCGGCTCCGCGCGCCCCGAGCACGCCGAGGGCATGCGCCTCGTCGACCATCAGACGGGCGCCGAAGCGTCCGCACAACTCGGCGATCTCGGGGAGCGGGGCGACGTCGCCCTCCATCGAGAAGACGCCATCGACGACGACCAGGATGCCACCACCGTCGGAGCCGGCCCGTTCCAGCCGACGCTCGAGCAGGTCAAGCCGGTTGTGGCGGAACGCGCGCAGATTCGCGCGGGAGAGGATGCAGCCGTCGAGGATCGAGGCGTGGTCGCCGGAGTCCGCGATCACGGTGTCGCCGGGGCCGAGGATCGTGCCCAGCGCGCCGAGGTTGGCCTGGTGCCCGGTGGTGAACACCAACGCCGCCTCGGTCCCGAACCACTCGCCGAGCTCGCGCTCGAGCTCGAGATGCAGGTCGATGGTGCCGTTCAAAAAGCGCGAGCCGGTCAGCCCGGTGCCGTATTTGTGCAGCGCATCGAGGGCGCCCTGCTTGACCCGCTCGTCGCCGGTCAGGCCGAGATAGTTGTTGGAGCCGAGCATGATCCGCGGCTGGCCCTCCATCTCGACCACCGGCAGGGTCGGGCCTTCGAGCACGCGGAAGTAGGGGAGCGCGTCGAGCTCGCGGGCGGCCTTCAGCTGCTCCATCCGCTCGTGCTCTCGAGCCTTGGCAAACAGATCGGTCGTGGTGGGCATGTAGGTTTTCCAGCGGACTATGGCGCTCGAGGTACGACCCGTCGCGGGTAAGCGCGACCTGAACGTCTTCATCAAGCTGCCCTGGCGGTTGTATCGTAACGAGCGCAACTGGGTCCCTCCGTTGCTGTTCGAGCGTCGGCGATTCTTCGACCGCCGGCGCAACCCGTTCTTCGAACACGCCGAGGCCGAGTACTTCCTCGCCTGGCGCGAGCATCGCGCGGTCGGTCGCATCACCGCGCATGTCGATCGGCACTTCAACGAGTTCCAGCAGCACGACTGGGGGATGTTCGGATTCTTCGAATGCGAGGAGGATCCCGAGGCCGCCGCCGCGCTCCTGGCCGAGGCGGAACGGTGGCTGCGGGAGCGGGGCCGCGGCCGGATGGTCGGGCCGATGGATTTCACCACCAACGACGAATGCGGCGTTCTGATCGACGGTCACGAGTTGCTGCCGACGATCCTCACGAACTGGCACCATCGCTATTACCCCGGCCTGATCGAGGCATCTGGTCTGGCCAAGGCGATGGACCTCTACATGTGGGACCTGAAGGTGCAGCAGCGCGACAAGGTCCATCCGCTGATCTGGCAGGCCGCCGCGGAGGTGGAGTCCAAGCACGGGATCACGGTCCGCTCGATGCGCAAGCGGGACATGGAGGCCGAGATCGGCCGGTTCTTGCAGGTCTACAACGCCGCCTGGGAGCGCAACTGGGGCTTCGTGCCACTCACCGAGGCGGAGGTCCGCCACTACGCCAAGGGCCTCAAGCCGATCCTCGACGAGAACTGGGCATTCGTCGCCGAGAAGGACGGCGAGACCGTCGGCGCGGCGCTGTCAATGCCTGACTACAACGAGGTCCTGATCCATCTGGGCGGCCGGCTGCTGCCCTTCGGGTGGGCCAAGGCGCTGTGGTACCGGCGCCGGATCGATCGGGTCCGCGTGTTCGCGCTCGGGGTCAAGCCGGAGTACCAGCACACCGGGATCGCCGCGAAGTTCTACGAGCTTCACTTCGACTCGGCGCAGCGCACGCCGCAGAAGGCCGGCGAGACCGGTTGGATCCTGGAGACGAACGAG
>JALYXK010000313.1 GCA_030947145.1 Actinomycetota bacterium | reverse complement strand
CGCGCCCGGGCGTCTGCGCGCAACTGCTCCGTCTCGGCCCCGGCCTGTTGCCTGGCCTGCACGGCTTCGCCGGCGCGCCGCTCGGCCTCCGCAGCGCTCTGCTCAGCCTCTGCGGCGGTCTGCTTGGCGGCGACGAGTTGCGCTCTTGCTGCAGTCAGGGTCCGTTCGAGCTCGCGGGCGTGGTCGGCGGCCTGCTCGGCGAGCTGCGTCTCCAGCTCGCGCGCGCGGGCAATGGCCTGCCCGTGCTCGGAGTGGAGAGAGGCGGTGGCCTGGTTGGCCTCCAGTGCCGCTGCCTCCAGTTCGATGGTCCGCGCCCGGGCGTCCCCGGCCCGCTGCTGGGCATCGGCGAGGTCGCGCTCGGCGGCGGCTCGAGCCTGGTCCGCTTCCAGCCGGAGCTGCATCGTTTCCGCGCGGGACAGTTCCAGCTCGCTCCGATGCTGATCGGTGAGTTGCTCCGCTTCAGCCGCGCGGCGCTCAGCCTCCGCGGCGTTCTGCTCCGTGGCGGCGAGTTGCTCCTTGGTTTCGGCGATTGTCCGTTCGAGCTCGCGGGCGCGGCCGGCGGCTTGCTCGGCCTGCTGGGCGAGCTGCGTTTCCAGCTCACGCGCCCGGGCGAGCGCCTGCGCTTGCTCGGCCTGGATCGAGGCGCTCGCGCGATTCGCCTCGAGCGAAGTGGCTTCGAGCTCGAGGATCCGAGATCGCGCCTCGTCCGCCTCCGCTCGGACGGCTTCGAGCCTTGCTTGTGTGTCCTCCTGCGCGCTGGCGAGCTCGTGCTCGAGATGAAATGCCCGCTCCTGGTGCTCGGTCGCCTCGCCGCGCGCCGCACCGAGGGCCTCCTCGAGCTCGGCGTTCGCCTGGCTGGCCTCGATTGCCAGCTCCGCGGCCAGCGCCTCGGCTGCCTCGACCCTCAGTTGCGCGTCGGCCAGCTCCCCCTCGAACCGGGCAGCGCGACTCTGCTGCTGAGCGGCTTCCCGGCGGGCGATCTCGATCGCCTGCTCGAGTTCCACGGCCGACGCGGCGGCCTCCTGAGCCTCGAGCGCGGTTTCCTCCGCGCGCCGGCCGGCGTTGCGGGTCGCCTGCTCGGCGCGCGCGAGCGCGTCCTGAGCCCCCGCAAGCTCGAGCTCGAGTCGGCCTACGTGCTGCTGATGGGTTTCGACCTGCGCCCGAGTGGCATTGGCCTGCTCGTTCGTCTCGGCGAGTTCGACCTGGAGCGTCTGCAGGTGGACGCGGCTCTCGTTCTCGACCTGCCTGAGCTTGGCCAGCAAGGCGGAGGCGCGATCCTCGGCGCGGCGCGTGGACTCCTCGAACGTGGCCTGCGAGCGCCCGGTCTGTTCGCGGACCTGATCGAGTTCACGCTCGAGCGTGGCGCTCTTCCGCTCGGCCTCGCTCGCACGGCCGGCCGCGTCCGCCAGCTCGTTCTGAACCGCTTCGAGCGCGTCCTGGGTTTGTTCGAGTCGCCGTTCGCTCGCCGCTCGCATGAGCTCGAGCTCGACCGCCCGTCGCGCCCCGTCCTTTGCGGTGGTGAGCTGCTGCTCGAGCTCGGTGGCCCTGGTGCTCGCCTGCTCGATCGCCGCCGCGCGAAGCGCGGCCTCGGCCTGCAATCGGATCTGTTCCTGATCGCGCCGCCCAAGCTCATCGGCGTGCTCGGCCGTCTCGCGCTCTAGATCAGCGACTCGGGCCTGACTGTCTCGAAGCTGCGCTTCGGCTTCGGCCCGGATCCGTTCCTGCTCCCTCGTCTGGTGATCGGCGTCGGCCGCGGCGGCTCGCGCCTGCTCCAGCATCGCCGCCGCCCACCCGCGCTCCTCGACGACCGCCGCGTTGGCCTCCAGCATGCGCTCCCGCTCGACTCGGAGGGCCGCGTCGCGCTCGGAAATCGCGGACTCTTGCGCGGCGATCGCGGCGTCGCGCACGGCCAGAGCCTGCTCGAGCTCGGCCGCGCCGTGCGCCTCGCGCTCGAGCTGCTCCTGCAGGGCCTGGTGGGCGGCCCGAGCCGCCTCCCGCTCGCGCTCGAGCCCAGTCAGCCGGGACATCGCGTCCGCATGCGCCAAGGAAAGGGTGGCGGCCTGCTCCTCGGCGGCCGTCCGCAGGTCGCGCTCTGACTGCAATCGCCGCTCGAGTTCGATCACGGCCAGACGACGGGCCTCCGCGCGGCGCTCGGCCTCGTCCCGCAGCCGCCGATCCTCGGCCCCGGCGGCCGGACGTGATACCCGTCTCCGGGTTCGAGTCGGCGCCGGCAGGTCGATGACCGAGCCATCCGGAAGCTCGAGCGCGAACGCGGTTCGCCCGGCGAGCAGTTCCAGCGGCGCCGTGTAGGCGGCGCGGAGGAGACCCGAGGGATCGGGAGGCTGCGGGATTGGAGCGAGCCGGTGCTGGCGCCGTCCGTCGTCGATGATCAGGGTCGACGTGCGTGCGGCAGCCGGGTCCGAGGCCCTGGCGGCAAGCCTGAGCAGTGCGGTACCCGGCGTGGCCTCGACCTGCTCGAACCGTTCTAGCTCAATTGAGGACGAGGCGTCGATCACGACGCGGGCGATTGTAGGTCTGTTATACCTGTCGCGCTGATGGCGTGGACCCCGGATTCAGGTTGCGCGCGACGATGAAGCTGCTCGTCACCGGAGGCGCCGGCTACATCGGCTCGATCGTCTCTCGCCAGCTCCTGTCCGAGGGCCACGAGGTAGTCGTGCTGGACAGCCTCGAGCGCGGTCATCGGTCGGCGGTCCCGCCCGAGGCGCGCTTGGTCGTCGCCGATCTGCTCGACGGCGATCGTGTCGACGCATTTCTGCAGGAGGGATTTGACGGCGTTTTGCATTTCGCCGCCTTGGCACTGGTGGGCGAGTCGGTCAGTCATCCAGAACGCTATTACCGCACGAACGTCGGCGGAAGTCTCAATCTGCTCGAGGCGATGCGCAAGGCCGACATCGGCCGGCTGGTCTTCTCCTCCAGCTGTGCGGTCTACGGCCAGCCCGATGAGGTGCCGATTGCCGAGACCGCCAGCCCCCGTCCGACCAACGCCTACGGGGCCTCGAAGCTGACCGTCGATGGAATGATCGGTGACTTCTGCCTGGCCCACGGGCTGGGGGCCGTCAGCCTGCGCTATTTCAACGTGGCCGGAGCCAGCGGAGGCTGCGGCGAGGACCATCATCCCGAGACACACCTGATTCCGAACATCCTCCGCACCGTGCTGGGCAAGCTGCCGCAGGTCGATATCTATGGGACCGACTATCCCACCCCCGACGGAACGGCGATCCGCGACTACATTCACATCGAGGATCTCTCGCAGGCCCACGTGCTGGCCCTCGAGGGCACGAGGGGCGGCGAGCACCAGATCTTCAACCTGGGCAACGGCAGCGGCTTCTCGGTCCGAGAGGTGATCGCGGCCGCCGAGCAGGTCACCGGCGCCCAGATCCCGGTCGCCGAATCCCCGCGCCGGCAGGGTGACCCACCGATGCTCGTCGCGGCCGGCGACAAGATCCGCTCCGAGCTGGGCTGGAGTGCCCGCAAGCCGGCATTGGCGGACATGCTCGCGGATGCCTGGGGATTCGCGCAGGCGCACCCCGACGGGTATCCGGACTAAGTCCCGGGCTCAGATCAGGTCCCCGAGCGCGTGCAGCGCGGCGGCCAGGACCCGGTCCGGCGAGGCCGACCCGTCGATCAGGCGGATTCGCTCCGGTTCGGCCTCGGCCAGGGCAGCGTAGGCCTCGGCGATCCGGGCGAAGAACTCGTCGTGCTCGCGCTCCAAACGGTCGAGCGGGCCGGTTCGCGCGCGCGAGCGCGCCTTGCCCTCATTCGGCTCGATCGTCAACAGCAGGGTCCGGTCGGGGGTCAGACCCCCCGTCGCGAACTGGTTGATCGCGCGGATGGCCTCGATCCCCAGCCCGCGCCCGGCGCCTTGGTAGGCCAGAGAGGAGTCAACGAAGCGGTCGAGCAGGATGGACGTTCCCGAGGCCAGCAGCGGCTCCAGCGCCTGCTCCACGAGTTGCGCGCGGGCGGCCGCGTACAGCAGCGCTTCGGCGCGTGCGCCGACCACCAGCGCGGGATCCTTGACCAGCTCGCGAACCCGCTCGGCGGCCTCGACGCCGCCGGGTTCACGCATCAGTCTCACGTCGAGGCCTCGCTCGGCGAGTGCCGGCTGGAGCGAGGCCGCGAGCGTCGTCTTGCCCGCTCCGTCGAGTCCCTCGATCGTGATCATTGTTCCGCGCTTCATCGTGCTCAGGTCCGACGTTATAGGTGGCTAGCATCGGGATGCGTGCTCGTCGAGCTCGAACCACATCCCCACGCGCGCGCGGTGCTGGCACCGGCGCTGGCCGCAGACGGCCAGCCATCGCATGCTTATCTGTTCCATGGCCCGGGCGGTGCCGGCAAGCGAGCCGTGGCGCGGGCGGTGGCCTCGGAGCTGCTCGCGGCGGGCTCGGACCGGCCGGGCAGTGCCCGCGCGCGCGTGCTCTCGGGCGCCCACCCCGACCTCACCTGGGTTTCACCCAGCGGCGCGCACGAGATCCTGGTCAGCGACATCGACGAGCCGGTCGTGGCCGCCTCGAGTCGGACCCCGTTCGAGTCGCTGCGCCGGGTGTTCGTGATCGAGTCGGTCGACGAGCTTGGGGACGAGGCGGCGAATCGCATGTTGAAGACGCTCGAGGAGCCTGCGAGCTTCGTGCATCTGATCCTGATCACCGACCGGCTCACCGAGGTGCTTCCGACGATCCGCTCCCGATGCCAGCTCGTGCGCTTCGACGCTCCGCGGATCGATCAGGTGGCGGCCTCGCTGTCCGAGCTCGGCGTCGCTGCCGAGACGGCGCTGGCCTGCGCACGGCTGTCACTCGGGGACGCCGACCGTGCCCGGGAGCTCGCCGCCGCGGAAGGGGTCGCGCTGAGAGAGGCCGGTGAGCGGTTGGCGCGGGCGGCCATCGCCGGCAAGGTGGCTGAGCAGAAGCCATGGGCGCCCCTGCTCACCGCCGTCAAGGCCCGCGGCGACATCACTCGCGCCGAGCTCGAGGGGCGCGCGGCGGCCGAGGTCGAGCTGTACCCGCGTAAGGAGCGCAAGCGGATCGAGACCGAGTGGAACGATCGGCTGCGTCGGGTGCGTCGCCGGGGCGAGACCTCCGCGCTCGATCTCGCCCTGCAGATGGCCAGCCTCTGGTTCACCGATCTGGCCTGTCTGGCCTGGGGCGCCGATGACCTGGTTCGGCACGCCGACCGCAAGGCCGAGCTGGCCGAGGACCACGGCCCCGGGCCGCAGCAACTGCGCGCGGCGATCGAGCTCGTGGAGGACGCTCGCCAGCGCCTTCAGTTCAACGTGACCGAGGAGCTGGCCTGTGAGGCGCTGGCTTACCGGTTGGAGCGTGTCCTATCGCTGTGACGACACACAAGCGGGTTTACCTCCGCGCCCCTGAAGAGCCTGACGAGCGGGAGTTCACCTCGTTGATGCGGGCCAGTCGTTCATTTCACCGGCCCTGGGCGAGCGCGCCCACCGACCCCGAGCGGTTCGCCGCCTACGTCGCCGATGGTCGCCGCGGCGACTTCCAGGCGATGCTCGTCTGCCGCGTCGAGGACGACGCGATCGTCGGTTTCTTCAACCTCTCGCAGATCGCTCAGGGCAACGTGCAGAGCGCCTACCTCGGCTACGCGGTCGGCCACCGCTTCGCCGGCCAGGGCTATATGCGGGAGGCGATCGATCTCGTCCTGAGCAACGCGTTCGTCGATCTCAGTCTCGACTGCATCGAGGCGAACATCCAGCCCGGCAACGAGGCCTCGATCGCCCTCGCCCGCGGCGCCGGCTTCCGTCGCGACGGCCGCGCGCCGAGATACCTGAAGATCGGCGGGCTCTGGCGCGACCACGAGCGCTGGGCGATTCTCGCCGAGGACTGGCGCGCCCGCAACGAGCGGCCCTGAGCGCTCCAGGCCAACTCGCGAGCCGCCGATAAACTCCGCCCGCACACCGCCGACGTAGCTCAGCTGGTAGAGCACTTCACTCGTAATGAAGGGGTCCCCGGTTCGAGTCCGGGCGTCGGCTTTCATCGGATGTGCAGGGATTTTGTGTGGGCCATCGTTCCGTTCGGTGGTCTTCGACGTCCATCCGGCGTCCACGTTTCCGTGTGCGTTCGTGAACGCGTGAGGCGGTCCGTGTACGCATGATTGGGCGTATGGTCATGACGAGGCGCGCGGGAGCACGCGACCGAGCCGGCTCGCGTATTGAGCACTGCCGATGGCGCAGCTCGGGTCGTGCTTGGACGGTGTCCACGTTAGGCTGAATCTACTAAGATACGCTGTATGGCGCCAAGTACTGCTAATAGCCTCCAAGATGCACCCTGAGCACCGCGGAATCAACGGATCAACCCAACATCGGTGTTGTGTCTTGATAGGTTCTGTTGTCGAGCGCACGATGATCGCCAACGAACGTTAGTATCGGATCGCGGGAGCGCAGCTCAGGCGCTTCGAGGAGGCGCTTGCGGCGCGGTCGGCGTCCAAGCCGGGCGGTGACATCGCTCCGCGGATCGTCCAGGCGATGGGGGATGCGATCGCGAGTGAGCGCGATGAGCTGCGGGCGCAGCTCGCGCGCTACGACGACCTGCGTTCGGGCCGCATTGGGGAGCGAACGTTGAGCTCGCTTCGGGAGCTGCCGATCGCGCTGCTCGAGGCGAGGATCGTGGCGCGTCTGACGCATCGTGATTTGGCGGAGCGGCTCGGTGTTCCTGAGCAGCAGGTGCAGCGCTGGGAGGCGAATAGCTACGCGGGCGTTGCGATCGACCGGTTGCACGAGATCGCCGATGCGCTGAAGCTGCAAGTGCTCGCGACGGTCACGTACGCCGTTCCGGGATGAGCGAGTCGCCCTTCTCTATCGATTTCTATCGAGTGATGAAGGGTCGATAGAAAGTCCTAGAATTCCCGCGATGCAGAAGCGCGATAACCCCTACACGCCCGGGGCGGGACGCAAGCCTCCCAACCTCGCCGGCCGAGACCGCGATCTGGAGGGCTTCCAGTCGCTGATTGAGCGTCTCGGCGCGGGCGGGTACGAGCGGAGCCTGATCTACTCGGGGCTGCGCGGCGTGGGCAAGACGGTGCTGCTGATGGAGTTCGATGTGCTGGCCAGCGAGGCTGGCTGGGCGACGACGGACGTCCAAGAGGTCGGCTCGCAGCCTGACTTCCGGGTGACCTTCGGGCGTATGGCGGCGCGACTGCTGCGCGAGATGAGTCGCAAGCACCGCGTCAAGGACCGCGTCGAGCGGGCGTTGGGAGTCGTCAAAGCGTTCAGCCTCGCGGTGCCCTCGGGCGTACAGCTCAAACTCGACGTGCAGGCTGCCTCCGGGGTAGCCGACTCGGGCGATCCCGAGCAGGACCTCACCGATTTGGTGCGCGAGATCGGTGAGGTCGCGCAGGCCACTGGCGCCGGCGCGCTGTTCCTGATCGACGAGATGCACAATCTGGACGGCTCATCGCTCGCAGCGATCTGCATCGCCTTCCAGGCGATCAGCCGCAACGCGCTCCCGGTAGCGATGGTGAGTGCAGGACTGCCAGACCTCCGGGTCCGGCTGATGTCGGCCAAGCCCTACGCCGACCGCCTCTTCCAATACCACGAGCTCGGTCGTCTCACCGCCGCCGCCGCGCGCAGCGCGCTGATCGCCCCGGCCGCGACCCGCGGCGTCGAGTTTCAGGAGAACGCGGCTCGCGACGTCGTGCGCGAGTCCGCTGGCTACCCATACTTCATCCAGGAGTACGGTCTCGAGCTCTGGAACGAAGCCGAAGCGTCGCCCATTAACACAGCGGACGTCGAGGCCGTCCGTGAGATCGTGACCGACTCACTCGCGCGCAACTTCTTCGGCACCCGCTTCCAGCTCGCGACCGACGCCGAGCAGCGGTATCTCGCTGCGATGGCATCACTCGGCGATCCCCACTATCGGTCTGCCGATACCGCCCGCGCCTACGGAGCCAAAGATCAACGGGGCGTCTCGATCCACCGCGACGCCCTGATCCAGAAAGGGCTGATTTGGGCGCCCCGACGCGGCCAGCTCGACTTCACCGTTCCCCTGTTCGCCGAATACCTCCGCGACAACCACCCCATCACCAGCTTCGAGGACCAGTAGATGGCCGATGAGCAGTATCTCACCCCAGCTCAGGTCGCCGACGAGTTGCACGTCACCGTGGTCACCGTCCGCCGGTGGATTGCGAATGGGGAGCTGCGAGCGTCGAAGGCGGGGCCTCGCAGATGGACGATTCGCCGCTCAGACGTCGAAGGGTTTCTGTCCGTCGGAGGCTCAAGAGGCGAGCCGGCTGAGGTCTCCGAGGATCCGTCGTTCAGCAAGCACCTGGTGGCGCCGGATGAGCGTTGACCGCGCCAAGGAGCAGTTGGAGCTGGCCGAGGGACGCTGGCAGGCTGCGATTCGCGAACACTCCCAGCCGCCGCCCGACGCCGGGTTCTCACGCCGACTGCGCGTCCTCGCCGACGCGGCCGCGCAAGAGAAGACCGCGTACCGCTACGCCGACGAGCACGGATTCGGATGGCGACCCGGGCCGGCGTGGCTGCCGCCTCCTGAGCTCCGCTCGGCGCCATGGCGCCCGACAATTGCGCCAGCGGACACCTGGCAGCGATTGGACGACGCGATCGCCGCCCTCTCGCGGGCGCGGACCGGCGTGAGCGTGGTATCGGTCGCGCAGGCATTCGGCGAGCTGTCCGCAGCTGCTTGGGAGCTCGCCGAGGCGGTGGATGGGCGCTCGCAGCGCTCGCGCGCCTCACGCGCTCAGCGTTAGTAGCGCGTTGCATGCCGGTGCCCCGGATAGCTCGGTGACCAGGCGCTCGGTACCCAGGCGCTCGGTACGATTCCCTTATGCCTCGCCTACCGGCACATCTGCCGCCCAACTCGGGTGTCGTTCTCACCAATCCGGACGAGAACTGTTCGCCGGGAGCGTTCCGCGCGTTCGTCGACGAGTTGCTCGCCGCACCCGAGCCAGAGATTGACAGCCTCGACGCCGCCGAGGCACTACGCGCTCTGCGGGTCGACGCGAACGCATGATTGCGGTCGTCATCGACGCGTCGAGATGGTCGCTGGCACCCGCCGCTGCGCTCGCGACGCTGCTCCCAGCTGAAGCCGAGGGCTGGGTTCCCGAGCACTTCTTCGCCGAGGTGCTCGCGGTCCTGCGCCGACAATTCCTGACCCAGCGCAAGCTGACCGAATCCCAGGCGACAGCGGCCGTCCACCTCCGCCTCTCCGTTCAAGGCTGAGACGACCGCAGCGCCAGCAACACCAATCCTGCCCTGGGCGGCCGACTCCGCTGCTTCCGCTTCGGTCGTGCCGGGGGTATTTTGCTGGAGTCGGCGAAAGGCCTGCCTCGCGCGGGATCCGCGACTCCTGCCGGCGCTACTGCTTCGGAGTCGTCTGAGTGCCAGGGGGTCAGCGCTCATTCGAGCGCACGCCGCTCCGCTTTCTCGGCCAGCGTGGCGTAGGCGGGCGCGAGCACGTCAACGATGTTGTGCCCGGCGAGTTCCGCTGGTGCGGGGCCGAGCTGGCGCAGCAGCGTGTCCGGAGCCTCGCCGGCCAGCGGGCTGATGTGGAGATCGGCGAGCGTTGGGCCGCTGCGCCAGAAAGCATCGAGTTTCTCTGCGGGCGGGATCGCGGGTGGCTTGGACGTCGCCGGCCGTGTCGCTTCCGTTCCGGGTCGGCTGCCGGTGCCTCGCCGCGCGCGAAGGCGCTCTAGCAGTTCGTCCCGGTCACGCCCGCGCCACGCGAAGATCTGGAACGGGTCCTCGTCGAAGCGCTCGGCGAGGATGTAGTACGCGGCGGCGATGTGTTTGCAGGGGTTCTCCCAGTCCGGGCAGGTGCAGCTCGCCTTCAGCTCAGCTGTCGAGCGCGGGAACAGCGTCAGCTTGCAGGAGGCGAATACGTCCTCGATGTCGTGCGGCATCTCGCCGGCGAGCAGCTTCGCGAGCGGCAACGCCCGCGCCGCCATCGCCTTCTCGACTCGCCGCCACTGGGGCTCGGTGAGCGTCTTGCCGCGGATCCGTACGCGGTAGGGCGTGTAGCGCGAGCCCTGCACCTTTGCGAGGACGACGCCAGGCTCGACGTCGAGCTCGACCACTTGCCCGCGGCGGGCGTAGTTGCGCCCGCGCTGGAGCCGCGAGCCGACGCCGAAGGACTCGAGCAGCGCGATGAACCGCTGCGACCACCAGGTCTCCCCGATCGAGCCGCGCTTGCTGCGGGCCGCGATCCCACCGTCGACCGGCAAGGGCCGGGACGGCTCCCAGTCGCGCCAGTCAGAGAACTCGTTCATGCTGCCTGGATCGCCTCGCTCGACAGTGTCACGAGCTCGCGCAGTTGCGCGGTGTCGAGCTCAGTGATCCACCGCTCGCCGCTGCCGACGATCCGCTCGGCGAGCTCTCGCTTCTGCGCGATCAGCGTGTCGATCCGCTCCTCGAGCGTGCCGACGCACGTCAGCTTGCGCACTTGGACGTTCTTGCGCTGCCCGATCCGGAACGCCCGGTCGGTCGCCTGGTCCTCGACGGCCGGGTTCCACCAGCGGTCGAAGTGCACCACGTGGTTGGCGGCCGTGAGATTGAGCCCGGTGCCGCCAGCCTTCAGCGAGAGTACGAACAGCGACGGACCGCCGTCAGCTTGAAATCGGCTCACCATCTCGTCGCGAGCGGGCTTTGAGGTGCCGCCGTGCAGGAACAGCACCTCGCGCCCGAGCCGCTCCTGCAGGTGAGCGCGGAGCGTGTGCCCGAACTCGGCGAACTGGGTGAAGCACAGCGCCTTGTCCCCCTCGGCGAGCGCCTCGGCCAGGATCTCCTCCAGTCGTGTGAGCTTCCCGGAGCGCCCCTCCAGCTCCGAGCGGTCCTTGAGCAGGTGTGCCGGGTGGTTGCATGCCTGTTTGAGCTTCATCAGTGCGGCGAGGATGATCCCCGAGCGCTCGATTCCGTCCGCGTGCGCGACCTTCTCGAGCATCTCATCGACGACCGCCTGATAGAGCGTCGCCTGCTCCTTGGTCAAATGACAGTCGACCCGCATCTCGATCTTGTCGGGCAGATCGCTGATGATGTCCTTGTCGATCTTCAGACGGCGCAGGATGAACGGGCCCGTCGCACGGCGGAGACGTTCGGCGGCGCGCTCGTCGCGCCAACGCTCGATCGGTGTCGCGTAGCAGCGCTTGAACGTCGCCGCCGGACCGAGCAGACCCGGGTTCAGGAAGTCCATGATCGAGTGCAGGTCACTCAGCCGATTCTCGACCGGCGTGCCGGTCAGTGCGATCCGGTGGCGGGCGGGCAGCGATCGGATCGCGCGGGTCTGTTTGGCGTCGGATGTCTTGATGTTCTGTGCCTCATCCAGCGCGACCCGCTCCCACTTCACCCCGGCGAGCGTGTCGCGATCGCGCGTGGCCAGCGCGTAGGTTGTGATCACGAGGTCGGAGCGCCGAGCCGCGGCTACGAACTCGCGGTCCTTCAGCCGCTCGGTGCCGTGGTGGACGAGTACGCGCAAGCTGGGCGCGAACCGCTCGGCCTCGCGCTGCCAGTTGCCGACGACCGACATCGGACAGATCAGGAGGGTCGGGCCGACGCGTTTGCGCCTGCGGGAGCGCGGCTGCTCCCGCTCCGCGAGCAGCAACGCCAACGTCTGCGGCGTCTTGCCGAGCCCCATGTCGTCCGCCAGGCACGCCCCGAGCCCGAGGCTCGACAGGAACGACAGCCACGCCAATCCGCGCTGCTGATACGGACGCAGCTCGCCCTCGAACGAGGCTGGGGTGGTGAGCAGCTGCAGTTTGCGCTCCCCGTTGGTGCTCAGCAGCTCGCTGAGCCATCCGCTGCCCTCGATCTCGGTCGCCAGCACGTCGTCGTTGCCGCCGCCCAGCGCGAGGCTCTCCCGCAGCAGCTCCGCGGCGGGCGCCTCGCCGCTCTCCGCCCGCCCCTCGAAGAACCTCACTGCCGCCCCGACGTCTTCTGGCCGCAGCACAATCCACTGCCCCCTGGACATGACCAGCGGCAGCTTCAGCGCCGCGAGCTCCTGCAGCTCTGCCAACGACAGCGTCGCGTCCCCGACTGCGATGCGCCACTCGTACGCGCACAGGCCGTCCAGACCGAACAGGCCGCTGTCCGGCTCCCACTCCGTCGTCGGCCCCGCGCTCAGCTTGAGTCGCAGCCGCTTGCTCCACCACGCTGGCGCCAGCACCCCGAAGCCCGCCTCCTCGAGCGCCGGCACCGCTTGGCGCAGGAAGCGGAAGGCGGCATCGGCGTCGAGCTCGACGCGAGTCGGCGCGGGTTCCTGCAGCGCTGGTTCGAGCTCCGGCCACAGGCGTAGGGCATGGCCCAGGCCACCCAGCAGCCGCTCCTGCGGATCCTGAAGCCGGCGGCCAAGGACGCGCAGGCCGGTGCCGTTCGAGCTCCATACGTCCTGAGCCGGGACGAGCACGCTCGGGTCGTCCTTCGCTTGCAGCATGATCTCGACCTGCCACGGCTCCGGCGCTCCCCCGCCTCCGTCCGTATCGACCCCCGCCTCCTCCGCCAACGGCTCGATCGGGTCCAC
>JALYXK010000304.1 GCA_030947145.1 Actinomycetota bacterium | reverse complement strand
GCGCTCGATCCGCGCCGGAATACCCGCGTGCTCGAGTAGCGGCGCCAGCGCCTCCAGCCTGGACCGCGGCGCCGGTCGATCGGCGGCCACGTCGATCCGCAGGAACTTGCTCGTCTGCACGACCTGCGCCGGCGCGGGCCGGTCGGCCTCGATCCGGATCGACCCCGCGGCGACGGCGTCCGCGCCGAAGCGCTGGCGCAGCAGCACCATGTGATCGAGCCCGTTGAGCAGCGGCACCACGAGCTGAGGGTCGGCATGGATCCGCTGCAGGGCGTCCGCCAGGCCGAGCGCCTTGGTCGCCACGATCAGCACGGTGGCCGGCTCCTGCAGCGCGGCGCTGGCCGCGGGCCGGCCGGTGAAGTCGCCGAGCACGACGCTCCGGACCTCGACGCCGTCGTCGCGGATCTTCGCCGCGGTCGACTCACGGGCCACGCCCGTGACGTCCTGGCCGTCGCGGGCCAGCGCCGCGGCGATGAAGCCGCCGACACCGCCGGGTCCAAGCACGGCGATCACCGAGGCCTCCCACCGGTTCGGCCCGGTCCGGGCCCGAGCACAGCGATCCTGTCGGTCACGCGGCCGAAGGATAGTCCCGGCCCGGGTCCTCGCCCGATCACTAATCTGCGGGCCACGATGCCCGACCTGACCGCCTCCAGCGCCGTCGGCGAGCTGGCCACCGCCCGGCTGCGGCTGCGCCGCTGGCGCGCGGAGGACGAGGGGGCGATGGCCGCGATCAACCGCGATCCCGAGGTCACGCGCCACCTCAATCGCCGGATCGGCGCGGCGGCCAACGCGGAGTTCTTTGCCCGGGTGCTCTCGCACTGGGAGGAGCACGGCTTCGGCTTCTGGGCGATCGAGTCGCTCGAGCCCGACCTGGCGGGCGCCTGCCTGGGATTCGTCGGCGTCGCCTACCCCACGTTCCTCCCGGAGCTGGCCGCACGGCCCGAACTGGGCTGGCGTCTGGGCCGCCGCGCCTGGGGGCGCGGGCTGGCCACGGAGGGGGCGATCGCCGCGCGCGACCACGCCTTCGCCCGGCTCGATCTCGATGCCCTGATCTCGATCATCAATCCCGAGAACCGCCGCTCGCAGCGGGTCGCGCAGAAGCTCGGCATGACCCTCCACGAGCACGTGCGCAACCCCACCACGGACCGCGACGTCGAGGTGTGGCAGATCCGTGCCTAGCCTCAGTCCGCGCCAGGGCACCTACTCGATCGTCGCCCGTGACCTCGACACCGGGATGCTCGGGGTCGCCGTCCAGTCGCATTGGTTCTCGGTCGGGGCGATCGTCTCCTGGGCCGAGCCCGGCGTCGGCGCGGTAGCCACGCAGTCGGTCGTCGAGGTGTCCTACGGCCCCAATGCGCTCGAGTTGATGCGCGCCGGTGCCGCCCCGGACGAGGCGCTGGCCCAGCTGGTCGCCGCCGATCCGATCGCCGAGGGACGGCAGGTGGCGGTGATCGGCGCCGACGGGCGGGTGGCCATCCACACCGGCGCCAGCTGCATCCCGTTCGCCGGACACGCCGCGGGCGAGCAGGTGTGCTGTCAGGCCAACATGATGGCCTCGGAGACGGTCTGGCCGGCCATGCTCGCCGCCTATCACGCCAGCGCCGGGGCTCCGTTCGCGCAGCGGCTGCTGGCGGCGCTGGACGCGGCCGAGGCCGAAGGCGGCGATGTGCGCGGGCGGCAATCGGCGGCGCTGCTCGTCGTCCCGGCCGACGGGCCGCACTGGGAGACGGCCGTATCGCTGCGCGTCGAGGATCACCCCGAGCCGCTGAGCGAGCTCCGGCGCCTGCTCGTCCTGCACGACGCCTACGCCCTGGCCGATCAGGGCGATGAGCTCAGTGGGCTCGGCCGCCACGACGAGGCCGCCGCGCTCTATCGCCGCGCGGCCGAGCTGGCCCCCCAGAGCGATGAGCTGCGGTTCTGGGCCGGGGTCGGCGCGGCCCAGGCCGGGGACCTCGACACGGCGGTGCAGGACGTCCGCGCGGCGATCGCGATCCATCCCGGCTGGCGCGACCTGCTGGGCCGGATCCCACCGGAGTTCGCCCCGGCCGCCCCGGACGTGCTCGCGCGGCTGAACCAGAGCGACGGCCGCGCGGATTAGGATCGCCGGAACCGATTAGGATCGCCCGTGATGTCCCAGCCGCCCCGGATCGTCCATCTGGACAAGCTCGAGTCGGTGCCGGGCCCCGGCACCCTGGTCTGGCGACCGGTGCGCTCGGCGCTGGGCATCCGGGCCTTCGGCTGTAACGCCTACACCGCGCAGGAGGCGGGCTCGGACGTGGTCGAGCCGCACACCGAGAGCCCCAGCGCCGACGAGGAGCTGTATTTCGTCGCCGCCGGCCGGGCCACGTTCACGATCGATGGCGAGACGCACGATGCTCCCGCCGGCACGTACGTGTTCATCCCGGATCCGGCCTCGCACCGGCACGCGGTCGCGGCCGAGGCCGGCACCACCGTGCTGAGCTTCGGCGGGCCCCCGTCCTTCGAGCCCTCGGCCTGGGAATGGGCCTTCCGGGCCGCGCCGCTGCTGCGCTCCGATCCGGCGCGGGCGCGCGAGATCCTGAACGAGGGGCTGCAGGGGCATCCCGACGCCGGCGGCCTGCACTACAACCTGGCCTGTCTGGAGGCGATCGAGGGGCATCGCGACGCGGCACTGAAGGCGCTGCGCGCGGCGCTCGAGCTCCGTCCCGAGGCCGCGGAATGGGCGCGCGAGGACGACGACCTGGTGGACCTGCGTCCCGACCCCGATTTCCGCGCGCTGCTCTACAACTGAGCGGGCTGGTCGATCAGCACGCCCGGGTTCAGCGCCCAGCCGGGGTCGACCGCCGCCTTGGCGGCGCTCAGCGCGGCGGCGAACACGTCGGGGCGCTGCTGGTCGTACCAGGGCCGGTGGTCGCGCCCGATCGCGTGGTGATGGGTGATCGTGCCGCCGCCGGCGATCACCGCATCGCCGGCCACGCGCTTGAGCGCGGCCCACTGCTCGAGTTCGCCGCCGCGCCGCGCGGGGGCCAGCATCGTGTAGTAAGGAGCCGGGCCGTCCGGGTACACGTGGGTGAGGCGGCAGGTGACCGAGCCGCCGCCGCAGACCTCGTGCAGGGCGCGCGATACCTGCTCCGTCACCGAGGCGTGAAACGCCGGGAAGCGCTCCCAGGTGATCGCGGTCTCGAACGTCTCGGAGAGGACGCCGATGGCCACGAACGTGTCGCGCAGGTAGGGGGCGCGCAGGAAGGCATCGCGCCAGCTCCCGACCGATCCCGAGTCGGGCGCCTGGGCCGGAGCAGAGGCCCCGCGGCGCTCCCAAAGGCCACCATGCTCCGAGCAGCACTCCAGCGCGAGCGTCATCCACGGCTCGATGTCGTACTCGGGGGACTCAAAGCCGATCACCAGCAGCGCGTGCGAGCCGTCGCCGGCCCCGGTCAGCAAGGCCTCGGCGGCATCGATCAGCCGGCAGTTGGTGGGATACAGACCGGACTGGGACAGCGCCCGGACCGCGGCCGCTCCCGCGGAGAACTCGGCGAAGCGGACGCCCGCCGACGCGCGGTGGACCGGGCGCGGGCGGACCCGGACCCAGGCCTCGGTGATCACGCCGAGCGTGCCCTCCGAGCCGATCAGCATCCGATCCGGCGAGATCCCGGCGCCCGATCCAGGCAGGCGCCGTGACTCCCAGACGCCGCTCGGGGTAAGCGCGCGCACCGACTCGACCAGGTCGTCGATGTGGGTGTAGAGCGTGGCGAAGTGCCCGCCGGCCCGGGTGGCGATCCAGCCCCCCAGCGTCGAGAACTGAAAGGACTGGGGAAAGTGCCGAAGGGTGAGGCCGCGGGCCGCCAGCTGTGATTCGAGCAGCGGTCCGGTGGCCCCGGCCTGGATCCGCGCGGCACGCGAGACCTCGTCGATCTCCAGCACGCGATCGAGCGCCTTCAGATCGAGCGTGACCACTCCGCGGTAGCCGTCGCCCACGCGGGGCTCGACGCCTCCGACGACGCTCGTGCCGCCGCCGAAGGGGATCATGGCGGCGCCGGCGGACAGCGCCCAGTCCAGCACGGCGGAGACCTCGGCCTCGTCCCGGGGATAGGCGACGACGTCGGGCGGGTGGTCGAACTGCCCGCGGAACGCCCGCACCACGTCGGCATAGGAACGTCCGTAAGCGTGCAGCGCGCGCTCGTAGTCGCCGGCCGGACAGATCTCCGCGAGCCCTTTCGGCGGCTTCAACCGCGGCGCGGGCAGGGACGGCAGCGGGGCGGGCAGCTCCGGTTCGGTGGAACCGAAGCCCAGCCGGGAGCTGATGAACCGCGCCGCCTCGCGCTGAGCCTCGGGGGCGAGTTGCTCGTCCTCATAGCCCCATCCCCAGTGTTTCAGCCGCCGCTCCACGGCCGCGAGCCTATCGGGCCGACTGGGCACGGCGACCCCGCCGGCGGGGGTGAGCGGGGGGATCGATACCGTTGTCCCGTGACTGATCACCGGGCATTGCTGGCTCGTGGACCATGGGATCCGACCCAGGTCGAGGTCTCGTGGCGGGCCGACTCGTTCGCCCCCGGCCCGGGGGCGGCTCGTGCCGCCGACGCGGCGGTCGAGGCGCTGCGCCGCCGGGGGTCTCCCAGCCACGACGGCCTGGCCGCCCGGCTCGTCGGCTTCGACGCGGAGGACGACCGGCTCCGCCTCGAGCTGCAGCCGGCGCGGTGGTCGTTGCGCCTGATCTCCGACAACGCCGCGGGCAGCTTCTCGGCGTCCTGCATCGTGCGAGCCGCGGACGGGCGCTATCTCGCCGGGCACCGGGCCGCGTGGCTGGCCTCGTGGTCGGATCGTTGGGCGCTCGGCGCCGCGGGCTCCGTCGAGGTCGACGAGAACCCCACGCACACGATGTTGCGCGAGCT
Source organism: Actinomycetota bacterium (assembly GCA_030947145.1). Classification (GTDB taxonomy): domain Bacteria; phylum Actinomycetota; class Thermoleophilia; order Solirubrobacterales; family Solirubrobacteraceae; genus Palsa-465. The sequence goes on along the minus strand of JALYXK010000304.1, from coordinate 1,855 downwards.
CCGGGAGGAATGGTCGGTGGAGGCCGAGCGGCTGCGGATCGAGGCGCTGGTGCGGCTGCCCAGCGGCGTGGTGATGCTGCTGGGCCAGGCCTGGCTGGCGGCGGGAGCCACCGTCACCCCCGACGACGAGCACGACGATTTCGCCTGGTGGCCGGCGGACCTGGCCCGCTGGCCGGAGGAAGCGGACGAGCCCTTGCGCCTGATGGCCGGTCTCGCCGCGGCCGCGCCGTGAGGGCGATCACCTTCCGCCGGCTCGAGGGCGCCTCGTTCACGCACTCCGCCGTCTACCTGTCTTTGCTGGTGTGCGCATTCGTACTCGGCAACCCGGAACCGGAGACGTTCCTCCTCGGGCTGGCTCACGGCGTGATCTGGATTGTCATGTCGCTCGTCTGCATCGCCGCCGCGAGCCGGAAAATCATTCCGTTCTGGCTGGCCGTCACCGTCGCCGTGCTCGGGGGACTGGGCCCGTTTGCGGGGACGATCGGGTTCGTGATCGCCCAGCGCCGCGGTGACGCCGGGGCGCGGGCCAGAACCCGTCCGCGCCATTCGCCACGCGTTACAGTTGATCGGTAGATGGCGGTCGAAACAGGCACGATCCAGGTCGTGATGCCCGCGATGGGCGACTCGGTGGCTGAAGGCACCGTGCTGGAGTGGCATAAGCAGGAGGGCGACACGGTCGCCGTCGACGAGACGATCGTGGAGATCTCGACCGACAAGGTCGACGCTGAGGTCCCTTCGCCCGCAGCCGGGACCCTGGTCAAGATCCATGTCGCCGAGGGCGACACGGTCACGATCGGCGCCCTGCTCGCCGAGATCTCCACCGACAGCGGCGGCAATGGCCAGGCCGAGACCCACCACTCGGACGAGCCCGAGGCCAAGGCCGAGGCACCCGCCGCCGCCGCGGAATCGTCGGGCAACGGAGCTTCTGCCCCCGCAGCGAGTGCCGGGAAGACCGTAGATATCGTCACCCCGACCGGCGGTGAGTCCGTTACCGAGGGCACGATCCTGGAGTGGTCGGTCAAGGTCGGGGACGCGGTCAAGGACGGCGACACAGTGGTGGAGATCTCGACCGACAAGGTCGACATGGAGCTGTCGGCTCCGGTCAGCGGGACGATCACCGAGATCCTGGCCGAGGACGGGGAGACGGTGGGCGTCGGTCAGGTGATCGCCCGGATGACCGCCGGGCCGGCTCAGGCTCCGGCCGCGGACCAGCCCAAGCCCGAGGCATCGGGCGACCCGGGCCAGAAGCCGGCCGCCAACGGCGCCAACGCATCTCCGGTCGCCCGCCGGTTCGCCGCCGCCGAGGGCATCGACCTGTCGCACGTCCAGGGCAGCGCCCGCGGGGGCCGGATCACCAAGTCCGACGTGCTCGCGGCCGCCGGCAACGGTGCCTCGGCGACCCAGACCCCGGCCGCCCCGGCCGAGGCCAGGCCAGCCGGGGCGCAGCTGATCAAGGGTGGCGGAGCCGCGCTGGCCCGCTACATGGACCAGAGCCGCTCGATTCCGACCGCGACGTCGTTCCGGACGCTCCCGGTGACCGCCCTCGACGCCCGCCGCAAGCAGCTCAAGGCGGCCGGCCAGAAGGTCTCCTTCACGCACCTGATCGCCTACGCGATCGCCAGGGTGGCCACCGGGGAGATGCCGGTGATGGCCCATCACTTCGACGAGATCGAGGGCAAACCGCACCGTGTCGACGACGGCGCGGCCAACCTCGGCTTGGCCGTCGACGTCGAGAAGAAGGACGGCTCGCGCACGCTGATGGTGCCGGTGATCCGCGACGCCGGCCGCAAGAGCTTCAAGGAATTTCTCGACGCCTACAACGCGCTGGTCGAGAAGGCCCGTACGAACTCCCTCA
>JALYXK010000303.1 GCA_030947145.1 Actinomycetota bacterium | reverse complement strand
GGGCGCGGCGCTACCCGCGCGAACCACTAGATGGACAGCGCCGCGTCGGCGGCCACGGCCGCGAACAGCAGCGCGAGGTACAACAACGAGTAGTGGAACAGCACGCCGGCCCGCGCCGGGGTGTTCTCGCGCCACAGGCGCCAGGCCAGCCCGCAGAACACGGCGTCGAGCAGCGCGGCCGCGACTAGGTAGAGCAGGCCAAACGTGCCGATCACGCCCGGCAAAAGGGTCACCGCCACCAGCGCGAACGTGTACAGCAGGATCTGTCGCGCCGTCGCCCGGGCGCCTCGGACCACGGGGAGCATCGGCACGCGCGCGGCGCGGTACTGCGGGGCCAGGAGCAGCGCGAGCGCCCAGAAGTGCGGCGGGGTCCAGAGCAGCACGATCACGAACAGGAACGCCGCGCCCAGCCCCAGTCGTCCGTTGGCGGCGGCCCAGCCGGCGAGCGGGGGGATTGCCCCGGCGGCTCCCCCGATGACGATGTTCTGCGGCGTGGTCCGCTTCAGCCAGAGCGTGTAAACCAGCACGTAGAAGGCGCCGCCGCTCAGCGAGAGGCACGCGGCGAGCAGGTTGGCGAATGCTGCCAGCACCAGGAACGAGAGCCCTAGCAGCGTCAACCCGAAGACCGTCGCCCGGGCCGGCGCGATCCGTCCCGCCGCCACCGGGCGCGCCGCGGTCCGGGGCCCCATCAGGCGGTCGATGTCGCGATCCAGCACGTGGTTGAGCGCGCTCGCCCCCCCGCAGGCCAGGGCGCCTCCGAGTACGAGCGCGGCCAGCGGCAGCACCTGCGGTGACCCGGCAGCCCCCGCGACCATCGCGCAGACCGCCGTGAGCACCAGCAGCGACATGATCCGCGGCTTGGTCAGCGTCAGGTAGTCACGCCGGCTCGCCGCCGCTCGCGCCGGAGCCACCGTCCTGACCGGCAGGGCTCCCGGGAGCGCCTCGGCCACCTGGTTCACGACGCCCCCTTCCCCGCGTCGGCGAGTGCGAGGCTGTGCAGATCGTGGGTCACGAACCCCGGCAGGAACGGATACAGGTATCCCGACCGCTCGTCGCCGTGGCGATCGATCAGATAGAGCGCCTCGGTATGGCCTATGTCGCCGCCTCGCGGCGGGGCGACGAATATGCGGTACGCCTTCCACACGCGCGCCAGCGCGGCCTGGCTGCCCCGGAGCCAGTGCCACGCGCCGGTCTGGGCCAGGCCCCATCTGCGCGCGGCGCCGCGGGTGCTGCCGGGGGTGTCGTGCGGGTTGACGCTGACCACCACGAGCACCGGTCGCTGGGCGGCCGGCAGCGACCGCTCGGCGACGGCCAGCGCGCGGCCCTCGAGCGGGCAGGCCTGCCGGCAGAACGAGTCGAAGAAGACCATCGCCACTGTGCGACCGCGCAGCGAGCTCAGCGCGAACCGCGCGCCGGTCTGGTCGCGCAGCGTGGTGATCGGGGGAGCCGGACGCGCTCGGGCCGCCCAGGTGGCCTGCCCGGCCAGGCCGGCGCTGGTCGGCGCCGGGATGGACGCCGGAGCCGCGGCCGGGCTGGAGAACAGGTAGTGCAGGCCGACGCCCAGTCCGATGCAGACGCCGGCGACGGCCGCCCCCGCCGCCACGGCGGCGTACCGCCTGGCGCCGTGTGGCCTCCGGCGGGGGTGGGGACGGATTTCGGCGCCGGCCTCCATCACTCTCCGAGATCGGGAGGATCGGCCGGTGGGACCGCCTGGCCGGAGGGCAGATCCGAAGCGGGCAGCGGAGGCGGAAGCGGTTTGGTCGTGCCCTCGGGAACGCGCTTGACCGCCAGCACGTACCAGATGGCGATCGCGATCAGCAGCCCGATCGGCAGCAGCAGCGAGAGCAGTGAACCGGCCAGGAAGTCGGCGAACGGGATCTGGGGCATGGCGTGAGCGGTCCTCCTCAGGTGAGCGCCGGCCGAGACGGGCCGGCCGCGCTCTCCGGCTCGAGCCAGCGATAGAAGCCGATCAACACCGCGACCGCGTAGGCCAGCGAGCCGGGGACCCACATGATCCCGCCGGCGAGCTGCTGATCGGTCAGCGCCGAGACCCCGCCCGGCCGGTGGCCCAGCGCCGCGTAGTGAGCGTAGAGCGGGTCCGGGGAAAGCACCAGGGCGATGGCCAGCCCCCAGCCGACGACCATCGCGCCGACCACATAGGCGATTCGCACCGGCCAGACCAGGCGCGGGCGCAGCGGTCCGGGGTCGATTACCCGGGCCCAGAACAGCATCCCGGTGAAGAAGAAGGTCGCGTGCTCGATCTGATGGATCGCGTCCGAGCGCAGGGTCGCGCCGTAGGCCCCGGATACGTGCCAGAGCACGATCGCCGCGTTGAACAGCACCCAGGCGGCCTTCGGACGGGCCAGCGCGCGCAGCGGCGCGCTCCAGCGGGAGCAGGCCATCCCCCGTCCGACCGTCGTGCGCATGGCGATCGGCAGGGCACGCCACATCCGCGGCCAGGGGCGCCCCAGCAAAATGAGCGGCGGCGCCACGGTCAGCAACAACACGTGCTGGACCATGTGGACCCAGAACAGCTGGTCCGCGTAGCCGTCGATCGGCGAGTCGAGCGCCAGCACGATCGTCACCAAGCCGGCCACGAACGCCGTCGTGCGCAGCCGCTGACGATCCGAGGATCGGTACCCCCGGCCCCCGAGCCAGTAGAGCAGCCCGGCGAGCGCCACGTAGGCCAGCGGGGGCTCGATCGACCAGCCCGACCAGCTCATGCTCAGACCACGTAGAGGATGACGAAGGCCAGGATGCCGGCCCCGACGTAAAAGGCCCAGAAGAACGAGCAGGCCTCCAGCCCGGCGCTGAGCAGCTCGCGGTCGTCTCCGACGACTCCCTCGTGGCGTAGGCGCCGCACGCCCTCGCGCTGGTGACGCCACGCGGTGGCGATCTGCGTCTCGATCCAGTACGCGCTGGCCAACCCGAACACCGCGTAGAGCGCGGTCCAGCCGATGAACACACTGGCGTAGCCGCCGCTCGTCGGCCCGAAGCCGAGCGTCGTCCACTCGGTCACCTGGAGCACCACGGCCAGCAGCGCGAGCGCCAATGAGACGAGCCCGAGGAGCACCGTGGCGTGGGGACGGCGGGTCGCCAGCCGGAGCATCACCGCGCTGAGCAGCAGCGTCGCCGCGATCGCCACCCCGAGCCCGATCGAGGGATGGACCGCGCCGATCTTCCAGTTCTTGTTCACATCGAGCGAGCGCAGGTAGAAGTAAGCGAACACAAACGCCAGGAAGAAGAACGCGGCGGCGCCGCAGAGCAGCCGGGCGCCCACCCACATCGCCCGCAGCTGCCATTCGCGCGGCTCGGGCTCGATGTGGCGGGCGGCGGGGGCAGATGCGCCCGTAAAGGCTTCCATCGTCTAACTCCCCGCGCCCGCGGGAACGTACGCCGGTATCGGGGGCCGCTCCATCCCGTAGGGATAGGGCTCCTCGTCGAACACCGGGAACTGATCGAAGTCGTGCAGGGGCACCGGAGTGGGCAGCTGCCACTCGATCGAGCGCGATTGCCACGGGTTGGGCTCGGCCGGCTCACGCTTGAACGCCAGCGACCACACCAGGTTGACCAGGAAGACCAGCATCGACAGCCCGATCACGAAGGCCGAGACCGAGACCCAGTCGTTGAGCGCCTGGAGGTGGGTCGGATAGGTGACCACGCGCCGGGGCATTCCCAGGATGCCCAGCGCGAACAGCGGTGCGAAGGTGGAGTTGAACGCGATGAACAGCGACCAGAAGTGGATCTTGGCCAGACGTTCGTTGAAGCGCACGCCCATCATCTTCGGGCCCCAGTAGTAGACCGCGGCGAACAGCGTGAACACCAGACCGCCCATGATCGTGTAGTGGAAGTGGGCCATCGAGAAGAAGGTGCCGTGAGTGCTCACGTCGCTGGGGACATCGGACAGGAACACGCCGGAGATCCCGCCGATCAGGAAGTTGAACACCCAGCCCAGGCAGAACAACATCGGGACCGTGAACCGTATTCGCCCCCGCCAGAGCGTGCCCATCGCGCACAGGAAGATGAAGCCGGTGGGCAGCGAGATGAGCTCGGTGGAGAGCATGTAGAACGGCCGCAAGTCGGCGTTGATGCCACTGACGAACAGATGGTGCTGCCAGACGAAGAAGCTCAGCAGCGAGACGCCGAGCATGCCGGCGACGGCCAGGCGGTACCCCCACAGGGGTTTGCGCGAGAACACCGGCAGCAGTTCGAGCACGATCCCGAAGCCGGGCAGGGCCACGATGTAGACCTCGGGGTGACCGAACACCCAGAACAGGTTCTGGTAGAGGAAGGAGCTGCCGCCGTAGCCCGGGACGAAGAAGTTCGTCTGCGCGGTGCGGTCGAGCGCGGCCATCAGCAGCGTGGCGATCAGCATCGGTGCCGCCAGGAGCATCAACACCGCCGTGGCCAGCACGCTCCAGACGAAGATCGGCAGCCGCGACCAGGTCATGCCCGGCGAGCGCATCGTGATGATCGTGACCAGCAGGTTGAAACCCAGCAGACACATCGACACCCCGACCAGGGCGAAGAAGCCGATGTAGGCGTCGTAACCCGCGGTGCCCTGGCTGCTCAGGGGGGCATAACCCGTCCACCCGGTCTGGAAGCCCCCGAAGAAGATCGTGGTGACCAGGATCACGCCGGCGGCCATCAGCAGCCAGAAGGTGAACGACTCGATCCGCGGGTAGGCCATCCGCCGCGTGCCGATCATCAGCGGCACGAGCCAGTTGGCGAACGGGCCGAGGATGACCGAGGTCATCATCCCCATCATCATCGTGCCGTGCATGCCGACCAGGGTCAGGTACTGGTTGGCGCCGAAGACGTGGGTGTTGGGCTGCAGCAACTCGGTCCGGATCAACATCGCGTTGATGCCGCCGACCAGGAAGAACACGCCGATCCCGATGATGTACTGGATCGCCACTACCTTGTGGTCGGTGCACAGACTGAAGTAGCGGGTCCACCCCTCCCGCTCGCTCTCGCGCTCGGATAGCGTCGGCGGATGGCCGAGCAGCCGCCGGACCGGGTAGTTGGCGAAGCCGAGACCGATCAGGAATCCGATGACCCCGAACAGGTACCCGAGCAGCACGGCGATGTCGCTCGTGCCCCCGGTGTCCGCGGCGTACGCGAGGCTCGGCGAATGGACGGCGTTACCGACCGCGTCGCCGATCAGCCACCCCGCGATCCCCAGCACGATCCCGGTGAGGAGGTTGAAGCCCAGTAGCCGTCGCCATACCGGGGGCTGGCCGGCCTTTACCGCGATCGCGCTCATCCGCCTCTCCTCTGTGGGTCCGGGAAGTACTGCGTGGCGTACGGCGGCAGGGATTTCTGCACCGGCGCAAATTGCTGCTGCTGCTGCTGGATCCAGGTCGCGAATTGGCTCGGGGCGACCACGTGGCCGGTCTCGAACATGTAGCCGTGCCAGACGCCGCACAGCTCGGCGCAGTGGATGTTGAACTTGAGCGGCGCCTTCGTCTCCACGAAGGCAATGTTGTCCGCGCCCGGGTTGGCGTCCGCCTTGACCCCGAGCTGGTAGGCCCAGAACGAATGGATCACGTCCAGCGAGGTGACGTGGAGCTCGATCAGCCGGTGGGCCGGAAGCTCGAGGGTCGGGGTTTCGACCCCGCCGAACGACGGGTAGCGGTAGGTAAACTTCCACTGCTGGGCGATCACCTGCACCTGCAGCGCCGTGCTGGCGTGGGCCGGCGCGGAGGTCGGATTCGGGCCCTGCCCGCCTCCGGAACCGTCGGCGAGCAACCGGATCGAACCGTAGGCGGCCAGGAACAGCACGATTCCCGTGGTCGCGAGGAGCCACGTGGTCTGCACGCCGGGATGGCCGAGCACCGGCGGACCTTCGAGCACGGAGCCGGGCTCGCGCTCTCGGAACGCGATCAGCACGTAGCCGAAGTAGACGAGCACCGCCAGCGCGATGGGCGTGGAGATCCCGAGCAACAAGGTGTTGTCGACCACCTGGCCGGAGGACTGCACGGAGCCATTGCCGGGCGGGAGGCCAGGCGCGGCCACCAGGACCACCAGCGGCGTGGCCACCACGCTGGCCAACAGCCAGATCAGCGTGATCCGGCGGAAGTGGTTGACCTCGCTCATCGCTGCCGATGCCTCATACGACCTGGATGAAGCCGTCCATGTAGCCGACCGTCTGCATCGGCCCGCCCCAGCCCTGGATGAAGCCGGCCGCGCACGGGACGAAGCACTGCCAGCGATAGAGGCCCCGGCCTGCGGTGCGGAAGGTGAACGAGATCGTGTGGTGATCCTGGCTGAGCGAGCAAGGCGCGTTATCGCAGGGGTTCTTGGCGTCGTCGGCGATCCCCTCCAGCGGCACCGAAACGCCCAGCTGGGGGATCGCGAAGACGTGCGAGGCAGTGTCGGGGCCGATCGCCTGGGTCGGCTTGCCGTCCAGCATGAAGTCGCCGCCCCCGGTCCCGGTCGCCTGGCCGATGAACGGGTTGCGCAGGCCCGACTGCCCGTCGTACTGGAAGATCGTCACGTGCACGAGCGTGTTCGCGGGGAGCACGTAGGTCGTGGCATGACGCCAGTGGCCTGAGTGGGCGTCGACCGCGTAGTAGGAGACCCAGGTCGGATGGGAATCGTTCGTCGCGGCCGCGGCCACCGTGCCCAGGTACAGCTGCGCGCCCGTGCCGGACTGCGCGGAGGCCACGGCGCTCGACGAGTGAGTCAGGTAGAGGCCGACGAACAGGCCGATCAGCACTCCGGTGATGACCACGCCGACGATCACGCCGGCGAGCCGCTTTGCGCTCGCGCTCATGCTCACTCCTCTCGGGAGGATGAATACCGCGTCCACAGCAGCTGGGGAGCCAAGATGACGCAGATGTCATCTTGTGGTCATTTACAGGTCATCTCCCGCCGGATATGTTGTCCTCTACTAAATTGCGGACCGACTGATGCGCATACTGGTAATCGAGGACGAGGCCCGAATCCGAGCTTTTCTGGCCAAGGCATTCGAGGCCGAGGGCTTTACCGTGGACGTCGTGGAAAACGGCGAGCACGGCTTCGAGCGTGCGCTGGCGGGCAGCTACGAGTTCGTAATCCTCGACCTGATGCTGCCGGGCCGCGACGGCCTCGACGTGCTTCGGGAGCTACATCGCCACCGCCCCGCGCTCCCGGTGCTGATCCTGTCCGCGCGCAGTGATCTGGCCACCAAACTACGGGGCTTCGAGCTCGGCGCGGTCGACTACCTGGCCAAGCCGTTCTCGCTCGACGAGCTGCTGGCCCGGGCCCGCGTGCAGCTGCGCCGCTCGCGCTCGGGCGATGATGGAACAGTCATCCGCGTTGGGCGCCTCGAGCTTGACCTGGCCAGCCGCCAGGCGCGCGTCGGTGACCGGGTGGCCGATCTATCGGACCGCGAGTTTCGCCTGCTGCACTTTCTCGTCGTGCACGTCGGCGAGGTGATCAGCCGCGAACGGCTGCTGTCCGAGGTCTGGGGCTTTGACTTCGACCCGCGCTCGAACGTCGTCGACGTCTGCGTGCGCCGGCTGCGCCGGTCCCTCGGCCCGGAGGCGCCGATCGAGACGGTGCGCAACGCCGGCTACCGCGCCGCAGCGTGAGGCCTGGCGAGTTGCTCCGGCGCTACCGCGTCGAACTGCTGTGGGTGGTGTTCGCCGCCGCGAACTACGTGGCGATGATCGCCTGGCCGAGATGGGAGACGATCCCGTTTCATTTCGTCTGGATCAGCCTTACGCTGCTCTACGGGTTCCGCGTCTGGCCGCTGGCCCCGACGTTGGCGGTGCTCGCCGGCGTGATGCTGATGACCGGCATCTCGATCGGACTTGACGCCTTCGACGGTTTGCAGGAATGGGGCGAGCTGTTCGAGGTCCCGCTGATGGCGGCGATGTTGCTGGCGATGGTCTGGCACGCACGCCGCCGGGTCGACGCCGTGGCGATCGCCGAGGGACGTGCGGAGCAGCAACGCTCCCTGCTCGAGCGCCAGGAGCGCTTCATCCACGATGCCTCGCATGAGCTGCGCACGCCGGTGACGATCGCCCGCGGCCACCTCGAGCTCATGCGCGGGCCCGACCGCGAGAGCCCCGAGCTCGAGGTCGCACTCGACGAGCTGGCCCGCATCGACGCGATCGTCGAGCGCCTGCTCGTGCTGGCGACGGCCGACCAGCCTAATTTCGTCCTGAGGACCGAGATCGAGCTCGAGCCGTTCCTCGAGGACGTTTTCATGCGGTGGTCGGAGGTTGCTCCGCGGGCCTGGCGGCTCGGGCCGCTCGCGGCGGGACGACTGTGCGTGGATGCCGAACGGCTGCGGGCCGCGCTCGATGCCCTCCTCGAGAATGCCGTGAAGTACTCGCAGCACCATGCCACCATCGAGCTGCGAGCTCGCGGCGATGGCACCGGACAGGTGGTGATCGAGGTGCAGGACGAAGGCTGCGGCGTGCCCGAGGCGGCGCTGCGGAGGATCTTCGACCGGTTCGCGCGCGCCGACGCGGCGCGCACGCGTTCGGCGGGCGGAGTCGGGCTCGGATTGGCGATCGTCGATGCGATCGCCAAGGCCCATGGTGGAGGCTGCACCGTCACCAGCACGGCGGACGGCTCGATCTTCGCTCTGCACCTGCCCGGGTTCGCGCCCTCGGTTGCACTGGCCGTGGCACTCTGGCAATAGGCGCCGTGCGGCGGTGTGGACCTAGGCGGTCAGTCGGGCCAGGGTTCCGGCGGCCAAGCGACCGGCGTACATCTCGGCGCCGGCGAATAGCGTCGGCGTGGTCACGACGCCGGCCCGGACCCCGGATTCGAAGTCCGAGCGTACCCGGGCCAGCACCTCCTCGCTGCGTCGATCGGCGTCGAATCGCTCGATGTCGAGACCGATCACGCGGGCCCGCTCCCAGAGATGCGGATCCTCGAGGCGGGCCTGATCGGCGAACAGGGAGTCGTGCATGTCCCAGAAGCGTCCCTGCAGCGACGCCGCCTCGGCCGCGCACGCCGCCGGCCACGCCCGCGGATGGCTCGACCGGACTGGGAAATGCCTGAATACGCGTCTAACCTCCCGGCCGGCCAGCTGAAAGCTGACCGTCGCGCAGTACGGACACTCGAAATCGGCGTACTCGATCACCAGCGGCGCACCGACCGGACCATGAACGTGATCGGCATCCCCCGGCGCTGGCACCGGTGCTGAGCTGAGCCGGCTCACTGCTGTGGCGGACTAGTCTCCGAGGCCGTCGAAGATCAGGTTGGCCCCGGGCAGGTCGCCGGGCGATGCCGCCTGGTAGCTCCACTTGACGTTGCCGTCGGGGCCGACGATCACCAGCGCCCGCTGCGGGAACCCGCCCTCGTGGTAGACGCCGAAGGCGCGGCAGGCCGCTCCCTTGGGCTCAAAATCCGACAGCTGCTCGATGCTGATGCCGAGCCTTTCCTTGAACGCGGTCTGCGACCAGCTCGCGTCGCAGGAGACCCCGTACATGGTCGCACCGCGTTGTGACAATTCTCCCAGCACCTCCTCGTAGAGGTTGAGCTGGTCGGTGCAGACCGGGCTAAAGGCGAACGGGTAGAACACCAGGACCGTCGTCGTGCCCTTCAGGTCGGCGGGAGTGAACGGCGTGCTGTCGGCGCGCTGCAGCGTGAAGTCAGGGACCGGGGTCCCGGCTTCGATCACCGACGCAGGCCGAGCTCGCGGATCAGCGTGCGGTAGCGCTCGAGGTCGGTGCGCTGCAGGTAATTCAGAAAGCGGCGCCG
>JALYXK010000295.1 GCA_030947145.1 Actinomycetota bacterium | reverse complement strand
CCTTCGATCACCCGCCCTCATCCGAGTAACACGACCCGGCCGCCGTTCACCTCGGCCCGCAGCGCGCCGGCCAGTTCGTCGACCCGGCCGGGACCGACCTCGTGCGCCGCACCGGCGCCGGCCACGACCGCCGGGGCCGTCGCCGAGGCCCGGGGGGTGCTCAGCAGCGTGTAGCCGGACTCGAGCAATTCCCCCGCGCCGGCCACGGCCCCGCGGCCGAAGACGATCAGGCGCTCACCGTCCTGCCAGCGAAACCGTGAATCCATCTTCAGACCTGATTGCTCAGCCGATCCACCAGCCGCAAGAGGTCGAGGGGGCTGAACGGCTTGGTCAGAAACAGGTCGGCGCCGGCTTCCTCGGCCCGCCGCTCGACACTGTCGCCGTGAGCGGCGGTCAGCATCACGATCGTCGTCTCGCCCATGTCCGGCGAGGCGCGCAGCTCCCGGCAGGTGTCGATCCCGTTTAGGCCCGGCATGTCGACATCGAGGAACACCAGCGTAGGTCGCTCGCGCCGCGCCACCTCGAGCGCCACCAGCCCGTCCTCGGCCTCGTGCAGCTCGAAGTTGGCCACGTCCTCGAGCGTGGTGGCGATCAGCTTGCGAATGAACGGATCGTCGTCGACGACGAGCACGCCGCGGGTCATCCGCCGCCCCCGGCCGACGTCGGCGCGCTCACTGGATTTCGGCGGCGATCCGCCGGAGGGTGGCGTCCGGGATCGCGGAGAACGCCTCGGTCACACGGGGGTCGAAGTGGCTGCCGGATTCGGCCACGATCATCTCCCGGGCGACGCTGAGCGGCGACGCCGGGCGGTACGGCCGGTCGCTGGTCAGCGCGTCCAGTACGTCGGCGACGGCGAACACGCGGGCCGCGATCGGGATCTTCTCCCCCGCCAGCCCGTCGGGGTAGCCGCGCCCATCCCAGCGCTCGTGGTGCGAGCGGACGACGTCGGCGGCCTCGCCGAGAAACTCGATCCCGCGGATGATGTCCGCGCCGATCAGCGGATGCTGCGCCATCAGTGCGCGTTCCTTCTCGGTCAGGGAGCCGGCCTTGTAGAGGATCGCGTCGGGGATCGCCACCTTGCCCACGTCGTGGAGCAGAAACCCGAACTCCGTGCCCGGCGCGTCGGCCAGCGGAATGTGCAGCTCGCGGGCGATCTCCATTCCGTAGGCGGCCACGCGCTCGGCGTGCTTGCCGGTGTAGGCGTCGCGCGCCTCAACCGCATTGGAGAGCGCCCGCACGGTGGCCACGTAGGAGCGCTGCAACTCCTGTGAGCGCGCCCGCTCCTGCTTGAAGGTCTCGCGCAGGTCGGCGGCGTAGCGCTCGAGTTGGCGCTCCTTGTCGGCGGCCTCGCGCTCTCGCCGCGCCAACTCGTCGCGCAGACGCTCGATCTCCCGGCTCAGGCCGGTCTCTCCGCTGACCGCCATTCGCCGTCAGCGTACCTGGATCCGCGCGATGGTTGAGCGCCAAGAGTATTAATAACCTTATCCGTTCACTAGGCGCGCTCGCCGCGGAGGGTGGCGAGCAGGGCGTTGGCGGCCTGCTCCACGGGCACGACCTCCATGCCCACCTTGCCGATTCCCGCCGGTGGCGGTGTGACCCCGTCCGAGAACAGGATCACCGAGCGCCGCAGGCGCCGGCCGCGCAGATCGAGTGCCTGCAGCACGGCCTGCGGATTGCGAATCCCGACGTCGACCAGCGCAACCTCGAAGCGTCGCTCCCCGCAGGCCCGGGCCGCGGCGGCACCGGTCGTCTCCCACTGGTGCTCGATCCCCAGCTCGTCGAGCGCCGCCTCGAGCACCGGCTGAAGCTCTCGCCGTCCGACCACCAGCACGCGCGAGCGCCCGGCGCTGACCGCCGCGCCGAGGACGTCGCGCAGCTCGTCCGCGTCGATCGGCTTGGAGACCACCCATTCGCCGGCGAGCTCGCGGCGACCCGAGAACACCGACACGAACACGATCGGGGTGTTGCGGAGCTCGGGATCCTCCCGGAGCTGACGCAGGACATCGAACCCGTCCAGTCCGGGCATCAGGATGTCCAGCGTGATCGCGTCGAAATGCTCTGTGCGCAGCAGCTCCAGCGCCTCGGTGCCGTTGCCGGCAATCGTGGTCTGGACCTCGAGTGGCGCGAGCTGACCGGCGATCAGATCGGCAATCTCGCGCTCGTCGTCGACGACGAGCACGCGGCGGCCGCGGATCGCCTCCAGCGACCTCGCCGACTCGGGCCCGGGCAGCGCGGACGGGAGCAGGACCCGGAACGTGGTGCCCTGTCCGGGCTGGGTCTCGACCTCGATCCGGCCGTCGTGCATGTCGACCAGCGACTTGACGATCGACAACCCGAGCCCCGTGCCCGGAGCCTTGGCGGAGCCGTTGCCGCCGCGGTAGAAGCGCTCGAACAAGTGCTCGGCCTCCTCCGCGCTCATCCCCACGCCGGAGTCGGCGACGACGATCTGGACCCAGGCGCGGTCGGCCTCGGCGCCGACGTGGATGCGCCCGCCTTCCGGCGTGTAGAGATGGGCGTTGGTGAGCAGGTTGGCCACGATCTGGCGCACGCGGCCGGCGTCGGCGAGAGCCAGCGGGAGCGTCGGCGCGACGTACAGGCCCACGTGCTGATGCTTCTCTTCGATCCGCGGTCCCATCAGCTCGACCACCTCGCGCACCGCCTCGCCGACATCGATCGGGCGACGGCTGATTTCGACGTGGTCGGCCTCGATCCGGGCGACATCGAGCAGGTCGTTGACCAGGTCGACCAGGCGGTCGGTCGAGCGCAGGATGATGTCCACGAACTCGCGCTGGCGCTCGGACATCGCCTCGGGCGATCGGGCCAGCAGCTCGACGAACCCCTTGATCGACGTCAGCGGGCTGCGCAGCTCGTGCGAGGCGGTGGCGACGAAGTCGCTCTTGGCCCGCTCGAGCCGGGCCCGCTCGCTCATATCGCGCACCGTCCAGACCACCCCGTCAGCGTCGGCGCCCAGCTTGGCCGCGGTCACCGCCAGGGTCCGGCCGCGGTGCTCGACCAGGGTCTCGCCGTCGAGGGCATCGGCGAGCGTGGGCAGCGGGCTGCGCTCGGCGTCGATGCGCTGGCCCACCGGGAGCTCGGGGATCAGCTCGGTGGCCCGCGGATTGACCGTGGCGATCGTGTTCGAGCTCGGCTCGGTGACCAGCAGCGCGTCGCCGAGGCTTTCGATCGTCACGGCCAGCCGGTGCCGCTGCTCCTCGATTCGCTGCTGAGCCTCGGCCAGGTCACTGCCCATGGCGTTGAATGCGGCTCCGAGGTCCTGCAGCTCGCGCGGGCCTTCCGGACGCACCCGCCGCCCGAGCTGCCCGGAGGCCAGATCGCGCGTGGCCTGCACCAGCGCGTCCAGGGGCTGGCGCATGCGGCGCACCAGCGCGGTAATCAGGCCCAGGGCGGCGAGCAGGGCCAGCAGCCCGGCGATGGCGACGAGGAGGATCGCCCGCCGGGAGTCCGATCGGGCGTGTCGGCGGGCCGTTTCCTGGAGAGTCTGCTGGCGGGCCTGCAGCTGCGCGGCCAAGGTCCGGGCCCGGACCAGGGGTCCCGAGGCGGCATCGGCTCGGGCCAGTGCACCGCGGGCGGCCAGCCGGCGGGCGCTGGCCTGGGCGGCGATCTGGCCGCGGACGAGCCGCAGGCTGGCCCGATCGCCGCGGGCGAGCACGAGGGCGAGCTGAGAGGTGGCGGAGTAGGCGTCCTGTACCTGGCGGCGGGCCCTCCGCGCCGCGCTGCCGTGAACGTCGCGCAGCACCTCGACTTCGGCGATGCCCGCGCTGGTCAGGTTGGCCGCCGCCGTCGCCAGCTGCGAGCTCTGGACGAGCGCGTTCTCGTAGCGCTGGCGGGCCTGGTACAGGCTCGAGACGCCCAGCGCGGCCACGGCCGCGAGCACGAACGTCAGCCCGACCAGCGCCAGGCGTAGCGAACGGGCGATCGAGAGGCGCTGCATTCCACGTGCTTTCGTTGGGGAGCGGACGCTCGCCTGCGATCGTACCCGTGGCCGCGGCTCGGCTGGCCGCCGACGCCGCCGCTGCCACCGGAACCGGCGGATCGGCCCGGAGCGATTGGTTACCATTGCGCCGTGAGCCTCGCGCGAGCATGGACGCGGCAGCTGTTCGGCGCCTCCGGGGCGGCTCTGCTCGTGCCGGGCACGATCGCCTGCGCGCTCGCGGTGCTGGCCTTCGCCGGGGGCTTTCAGCGGCTCGGGTCGATCGGACAGGCGCTATCGGGTCCGGCCGCGCCGCCGACGGTGCAGGCCACGAGCGCGGCCAGCGATTCGCGGGCCGCGACAAAGCTTCGGGTCGCGCTGGCCGCGGTCGGCGGCCGGGGACCGGGGATTATCGCCGGCGCGGTGGCCGGCGGAGGGTCCGGTGCGGTGGCGGCTTCCAGTGGCGCCGGCGGCTCGAGCGGTAACGGCGGAGC
>JALYXK010000278.1 GCA_030947145.1 Actinomycetota bacterium | reverse complement strand
GAAGGCTATCCGGGCGATCCGCTCGATCTCCTCCCGGGTGTAGACGCAAAGATCCGAGGCCGAATCGGCGGTGCGCGTCTTCTCGCCGAAGTAGATGCCGCCGGTGAGCTCCCGGACCACCAGCAGGTCGGTTCCCTCGATCAGCTCGCGCTTGAGCGGGCTGGCGTCGTATAGCGCCGGCAGCGGCTTGACCGGACGCAGGTTGGCGAACAGTTCGAGGCCCTTGCGCAGCCCGAGCAGCCCCTGCTCGGGCCGGGGCTGGCCGGGGTCGGTGGTGTCCCACTTGGGTCCGCCGACGGCGGCCAGCAGCACGGCATCGGCGGCGCGGCACGCCGCCAGGGTCTCGTCGGTCAGCGCGACGCCATGGGCATCGATCGACGCCCCGCCGAAGACCTGCTCTTCGTAGTCGAGCCCGGCGCCGACGGCGCCCAGAATCTCGACGGCCGGCCCGGTGATCTCGGGACCGATCCCGTCGCCGGGCAGCAGGATTACGCGCTTGGGCATGAGGCGGACGGCACGCTAACCGATTCAGCTTTCGCGCCGGGCGATGATGTTCAGCCGGACGTAGTCGAGCACCACCGGCGCGCCGCCGCGGGCGATGACGCGCTCCATCACGCGGTCCAGGAACTCGTCGCGCAGCTCGGCGGGCAGCACATCGAGGTGCCGGACCAGGCAGACGCTCTTGGCGAAGGTGCGCGGCTCGGGCGGCCTCGTCGGCTTGGGCTCGAGCCAGCAGCTCACCTCGGTGAACCCCGCCCGCTGGAGCCGGGCCTGCGTCTCCTCGGCCGTAGCGTAGTTCCAGGGCTGGGTCCAGCCCGCGAAGAACTCCGCGAACGGCGGCTCGGCGGCCACGGCACCCGACTCCTGCCGGAAGCTGTCGATGTTCCCCCGCCCGCCGCATTGGGCCACGAGCTGACCTCCCGGCTTGAGCGTCCGGTGAATCGCGGCGAACAGCGCGTCGTGGTCGAGTACCCAGTGGAACGAGGCGTTCGAGAACACGGCGTCGACCGACTCGGGCAGCTCAAGCTCGACCAGGTCCTGGCAGAGGATCGTCGCCCGCTCGACCAGTGCCGCCTGAGTGTGGGCGGCCATCGACGGCGCCACGTCGACTCCGTAGACGTGCCCGCGCGGCACGAGCTCGATCAGCTCGGCGGTGACCCGGCCCGAGCCGCAGCCGGCGTCGAGCACCACCTCGTCACCGCACAGCTCCAGCCGCGAGAACTGCTCCCGCGCCCACTGCAGCTGCGGCTCGGAGATTCGGTTGTACGTGACCGCATCCCAATCTCTTGAGCTAGCCGCGCTCATATCTGAGTGGTCACCGGGCCGGGACGCGAATGCGAGCTCTCGTAGTCGTCGATCGCCGCGCCCTGCTCGAGCGTCATCGCGATGTCGTCGAGGCCGTTCAGCATCCGGTGCTTGATCTCGGGATCAATCTCGAAGCGAGCCGTGCCTCCGGGCCAACGAACCTCCTGGCCGGCCAGATCGACCTGGGCCTCTCCCGCCTCGGCGATCGAGGCGCATTCCTCGGCGCTCAGCTGGATCGGGAGCAGCCCGATCTTGCCGCAGTTGGAGCGGAAGATGTCGGCGAAGCTCGGGGCCAGGATGGCCTGAAAGCCGTAGTCCTCCAGGGCCCACGGCGCGTGCTCGCGGCTGGAGCCGCAGCCGAAGTTGCGGCCGGCCACCAGAATCGGGTTCCTGGGCAGATCCCACCCGGGCTGCTTGGCCCAGTCGAAGAACAGGTATTCGCCGAAGCCGGTGCGCTCCACCCGCTTGAGGAATTGCTTGGGGATGATCTGGTCGGTGTCCACGTCGTCGCGGTTCAGCACCGAGACCGGTCCCGTGATCGTCTCGATCGCCCGCATCTAGCTGCCCTCCAGGGTGGGTGAACTCCAATTCCGGATGTCGACGAACTTGCCCTCGATCGCCGCCGCGGCGGCCATCTGCGGGGACACGAGGTGCGATCGTGCGCCCCGGCCCTGGCGGCCCTCGAAGTTGCGGTTCGAGGTCGAGGCCACCCGCTCGCCCGGCTCGGCGATGTCGGGGTTCATGCCCAGGCACATCGAGCACCCGGCGCCGCGCCAGTCGAAGCCCGCCTGGGTGAAGACCTCGTCGAGCCCTTCGCGCTCGGCCTGCGCCTTGACCTGCGCCGAGCCGGGAACCACCATCGCGTAGACCGAGTCGGCCACCCGATGACCCTTCACCACTTCTGCCGCCGCGCGCAGGTCGCCGATCCGCGAATTCGTGCACGACCCGATGAACACGCGGTCGAGCTTGATCCCCTCGATCGGGGTGCCGGCCTGCAGGCCCATGTACTCGAGCGCGCGCTCATCCTGTTCGGAGCCGGGATCGGGCACGGCATCGGTCACCTGGACGACCATGCCCGGCGTCGTCCCCCAGGTCACCATCGGGCTCAGCGCCCCCGCGTCGACGACAACTTCGCGATCGAACTCGGCGCCGTCGTCGGTCTTCAGGTGCCGCCACGCGTCGGGAATTTCCGCCGGCGCGCCCGGCCGGCCGATCACCCAGTCGAACGTGGTGTCGTCCGGGGCGATCATCCCGGCGCGCCCGCCGGCCTC
>JALYXK010000275.1 GCA_030947145.1 Actinomycetota bacterium | reverse complement strand
TCGACCTGACCACCGATCTGGGGATCCCCACCTTCGCCGGCGTCTCTCGACGGGTGGGCGGTCCGGTCGAGGACCTGCTGATGGGGTTCGGCGCCCACATCGATGCCCACACCGCGGCGATGCGGGCGCTGACCGAGCTCAACCAGTTCCTGCCCGCGGTCAGCGACCGCCGCCCCGACGGCACCACCAACTATTGGATGGATGACCCCGACGCGATGCATTGGTGGACCACGGCCCGGCTGGCGCAGGTGTCCTACCTGGCGCCCGATCCGGATCGTCCGGCGGCAGGTCCGGAAGATTTCGAGCCGATCGCCGCGGACGACATCGCTCAGGATGTGCGCAGCTGTGTCACGCGCCTGGAGCGCTCCGGTCACGAGGTGCTGGTGCTCGACCAGACGCGTCCGGACATCGACCTGGCCGTGGCGAAGGTGATGGTCCCGGGGCTGCGTCATTTCTGGCGCCGGCTCGGACCGGGCCGGTTGTATGAGGTCCCGGTGGCGATGGGCTGGCGGTCCCATCCGCAGGCCGAGGCGGACCTCAACCCGACCAGCATCTTCTTCTGATGGCCAGGGGCGTCCGTCGATGGTGAGCGCCGGCACACTTCAGGAGCGCCTGCGGATCCGCTCGGACGGGAGCGTCGGACCGGGGCCGGACGGGCGGGTGGTGCTGCGCGAAGGCCACATGCAGATGCCGTTCGGTCCGCTCGGCCCGGCGCTCGGCGGCGCGATCGAGCTGCTGGGCGCCGAGGGAGCCAGCGAAGCCGAGCTGGTCACGCACGCGATCGACACGGAGGGCGAGGGTTCGGTCCTGAAGCTGCAGATCCTGCTGCGCCGTCTGCACGACTCCGGCTGGCTCGATCGCGTCTTGATCGCCCCCGGTCAGGACAATGGCGGTGGGGGAGGCGGCCCCGGGGACGCTCTGGCGACGCTGCGTCCGATCGGCCACACGCCGCCGCCGCGCTCGCCGGCCCTCGACCTGAGCGCTCCGGTGGCGCTCTCGCGCTTCGCCCATCTGCGCGCGCAAGACGGTGAGGCGATCGTGCAGTCACCACGGGCGACGGCGACGCTGGTGCTGCACGAGCCACGTCTGGCCGCGCTGCTGGCCGGCCTGGCCACACCGCGATCGCCGGCGGACCTGGAGCCCGAGCTCGCCGGCCTCGGGCTCGATCAGGCCGGGTCGAGAACGTTGCTGCGACTGCTCGGGGACGCGACGCTGTTGATCAACCCGGGTGGCGAGGAGGCCGAGTCACTGGTCCAGTGGAGCTTCGCCGATCTGCTGTTTCACGCCCGCAGCCGAGTCGGTCGCCATCTCGGCGACTACGGCGGCAGCTACCGTCTGCAGGGCAGCGTCGAGCCGCTCCCGGCGGTGCGCCCGGCCCGCGAACCGGCGATCGCACTGCCCCGCCCCGATCCCGACGCGCTCTCGGGGGCGCAGATGCCGCTCGCCGTGGCGCTCGAGCAACGCCGCTCCCGTCGCGAGCACGATCCGCAGGCCCCGATCACCGTGGCCGAGCTCGGAGAGCTGCTGCACCGCGCCGCCCGCGTGCGCTCGGTGTTCCGCGACGAGAGTCAGGAGCTCTCGAGCCGGCCGTATCCGGGAGGCGGGGCGCTGTACGAGCTCGAGCTGTACCCGCTGATCCATCGCTGCCGGGACCTCGAGCCCGGCCTCTACCACTATGACCCGGCCGGACACGCGCTTGGGTTGGCCGCCGAGCCGGGCCCCGGGCCGACGCTGCTGCTGGAGTATGCCCGGCGAACCGCGGTGATCGAGCAGAACCCGCAGGTGCTGCTGATCGTGGCGGCCCGCTTCGGACGGGCGATGTGGAAGTACGAATCGATGGCCTATGCCCTGATCCTCAAGGACGTCGGCGTGCTCTATCAGACGATCTGCCTGGTCGCGACCGGGATGGGCCTCGCCGCCTGCCCGCTGGGTGGAGGTCACGCCGACGCCTTCGCCGCCGCGGCGGGCCTGGACTACTACGCCGAGACCTCGGTCGGCGAGCTGATCCTGGGGCGCCCGATCCCGGCCGGCGCCACCGCGGCTTGATCGCCGCCGCCGCTCAGGCCGCGACGGCGGCGAGGGGCCGGCCCGGTCCCGCGACGCGGCGGGCCGGATGGATATAGCCGCGCTTGTCCTTGTTGTGACACCAGGTCAGGTGCTCGCACCACTCGTCGATCGTCGCCCAACGGGTGCTCGTGCGGTCGACGATGTACCGGGCGATCTCCTGCCGCAAGGGGATCTCCTCGCCGCGCAGCAGTCCCCAGTAGTGCTCGTGAAGGTTGTGGGCCAGCACGAGCCGCCCTTCGTCCTCCTGCCCGGGGAGGCGCAGCATCGCCTGAGCCAGCGAGATCGCATCGCCGAGAAGCAATTCCTCGCCGGTGACGCCGGCGTCGGCCAGCGTCCGGCCGAGCAGGTCGGTGCACTCGGTGTAGAAGGCCGCGAGCGTTCCGGACGCCACCAGCCCCAGCAGCGCATACTGGTCGGCGGGCCACAGCAGGTTGCCCCATTCCGGCGCGGCGAAGTACTCAGGGCCGCCTCGCTGGATCGCGGCGGCGTGCTGGGTCAGCAGCTGGTGGACGCCGTAGGTCACGGGGTGGCGCTCGGGGTCGGGGCGGATGAGGCTCTCGATCAGCGCGCGCGCCGAGAGGCCGTGACGCGCGCTGAGCACCGCCAGCGGGGCCTGGAGCACGCGGTCGAAGTAGGCGAAGTCGGTCAGCCAGGCGAAGACCTTGGCCCGGCGCCAGTCGCCGGCCGGCATCGCCTCGGTGGCGACCACCACGTCGAGGTGCTCCTCGACCTCGTGCGCCTCGTCGAGCGAGGCGTGCACGTTGCGGATCGCCTGCGCCACCGTGCGCATCCCGTAGCGCTGCTGATATTTGGGATTGCCCATCTCCGCGTTGGGCAGCACCGAGCAGTTGTGGAACTGGATGTGGTTGTGCTGGCCGTCGGCGATCACCTTGGCCACGCCGTCGGCAAAGGCGTCGTAGCTCTCGCCCGGCAGTCCGATGATGATGTCGGTGTAGGTGTAGACGCCCTCGCGCGCAAACCGGCGCTGAAGCTCGCTGAACGCCTCCGAGGAGATGTTGGCCCGGTTGATGTGGCGCAACGTGTCCGGATTGACCGACTGCAGCGAGATCGTCGCCCCGTAGGCGTTCAGCGATTGGTTCAGGAGCTTCTGCACCCGGTAGCCGCGCTCCACCGCGTTCTTGGTGTTCTGCACCGAGAAGGAGAACGGGAAGCCGGTCCGCTGCTTGCTGGCCACGACCGCCTCGGCGATCTCATAGTCGCGCCGCAGCATGCCGAAGTTGGCGTCGCAGCAGAACACGAAGCCGACCCGGGTCGCGGCCATCCAGGCGATCTCGGACTCCAGGCGCTCCATGCCGAAGCGGTAGACCTTGGAGGCCGTCGCCGAGCCCCAGTCACAGAAGCTGCAGGAGAACGGGCATCCGCGGTTGGTCTCCCACATCGCCACCCATTGCTCGCCGGGGTGGGCGTCGATCAGTGCGTCGAACGCCCCCGACAAAAACGGCGAGGGGATGGTTTCCAAATTGGCGATCCGGGCCGCACGGGGGCGGTGCACGAAGCGGCCCTCGCGCAGGCTGCTGGTGCCGGGCACGGCCGAGAAATCTCCCCCCGGGGCGGCGTCGAGGATCTGTGTGAACGTCGCCTCGCCCTCGCCGTGGCAGACCACGTCGATGAATGGGTGGGCGCGCAGGAAGGCCTCGGCGCGATCGGGGACCTGAGGGCCGCCGAAGACGATGATCGTCCCGGGCCGCTCGCGCTTGACCCGCTCGGCGATGGCCAGGGAGACCTCGATGTTCCACACATAGGCGCTGAAGCCGACCAACTCGGCCTCGGCCAGGGATTCCACCCCCTCGGCCAACGACACCCGCTGATGGATCGGCACCAGAAACCGGTGGCGCTCGGCGGCGTGGCGCTCCGCGTAGGCCTGCAGCAGCCCGACCGAGTAGGGGAGCAGTCCGAAGGTGACCGAACTGGCCTGGCGACCCCGTCCCGGCGCCGACCA
The DNA here is from genome assembly GCA_030947145.1 of Actinomycetota bacterium. Lineage (GTDB taxonomy): Bacteria > Actinomycetota > Thermoleophilia > Solirubrobacterales > Solirubrobacteraceae > Palsa-465. The sequence goes on along the minus strand of JALYXK010000275.1, from coordinate 15,151 downwards.
GGTGAGTCCCATGTTGACCTGCACGAGGCCGACGTTCACTACGTGCAGCATAGACCTGGCTGGCACCGCGTCAAGCCTTCTTGGAAGATGACACCGCAAGTAACATCGGCGCTCCGATGACGAGTACCTCCGACCCTGATTTCGCATTATCGGGCGCCCGAGATCGCCCCCCGGGACCACCCGGCCTGGTGTCACTGAAGGAGATGCGCGCCGACCCGCTCGGCTTCCTGCAGCGGACGTTCGCCGACTTCGGTGACTTCACCCGTCACCACACCGAGGAATCCGAGGTATTCCTGGTGAACCGTCCCGAACTCGCGCGCTCCGTCCTGCGCGAGCGCCGGCGACAGTTCATCAAGGCGGGGACCCCGGACGAGCGGATGCTCACGCCGCTGCTCGGCCGCGGGCTGCTGACCAGTGACGGGGACGTATGGAAGCGCCAGCGCCGGCTCGCCCAGCCGGCCTTCGAGCGCCACCATATCGAGAACCTGGATGAGTTGATGAGCGCGGCGACGCTCGACCTGCTCCGGCGCTGGGAGCCGGCGATCGCCGATGGACGCGCGCTGCGCGTCGATCACGACCTGACCGGGCTGGCGCTGGGGATCGTGGCCCGGGCGCTGCTGGGCGCCGACATGTCCGGAATCGGCCCGAAGTTCGGCGAGGCGGTCGACACGGTCAACCGCTTTATGGGCCACTACGAGCCGCTCGAGGACTCCTCGAGCGGCGCGGCGGCCCGGGCCGAGTTCGCGCGGGCGCTGAGCTTTCTGGACCGGATCGTCCGTCTGCTGATCGACGGCCGGCGCGCCGGCGGACAGGACCGCGACGATCTTCTCGGGCGGTTGCTCACCGCGGGCGGACAGGGCCCCGACGGCGAACCGCCGTTCACCGCGCGCGAGCTGCGCGACCAGGTGCTGACGATGCTGATGGCCGGACACGAGACGACGGCCAAGACGCTGACCTGGACGCTGTACCTCCTCGACGCTCACCGCGACGTCGCCGAGCGCCTCCGGCGCGAGGTGCGGTCGGTGCTCGGCGAGCGCCTGCCCACCGCCGCCGAGCTCCCGCAGCTCGATCTCTGCCGGCGGGTGATCCAGGAGGCGATGCGCCTCTACCCGCCCGTCTGGCTGATGTCGCGGCTGTGTGTGCTCGACACCGAGCTCGGCGGCTACGCCATCCCGGCGGGCGCGCTGGTGTGCGTAAGCCCGTACATGCTCCACCGCCATCCCGGGCACTGGGAGCGCCCCGAGCGCTTCGAGCCGGAGCGCTTCACCGACCAGGCCGCGCAGGCCCGCCACCCGTTCAGCTACCTGCCGTTCAGCGAGGGACCCCGCAAGTGCATCGGCCACGCTTTCGCGATGACCGAGGCCCAGATCGCCCTGGCCATGATCGTGCGTCGGGCGGACCTGCGCTTGGTGCCCGGTCACCCCGTCGAGCCCGAGGCGCTGGTCACGTTACGACCGCGCGAGGGCATGTTGATGACCCTCTCCCCGGCGGCATGACCTCCACCCCCGGCATCCCGAGCGTCCCGTCGGATGCGTCCAGCCGCTCGTATGACCCGCGGGCGATGTCCGGAGGTTTGCCGGGCGAGCTCGAGCGCCTCGAGGCCCAGGCCCAGATCGCCTGGGGAGAGGAGGCCCGGCTCCTCGCCGAGGTCGGATTGCGCGACGGCGATCGTGTGCTCGAGATCGGTTGCGGATCGGGTGCCGTCCTCTCGCGGTTGCACGCGCTCGTGCCCTGCTCCGGCCTGATCGGCATCGACGCCGACGAGGACCTGCTAGCCCACGCCCGCCGTCGCCCCGAGCTCGCCGGCGCCGAACTTCTGGCCGCGGACGCCTACGCGCTCCCGCTGGCCGACGGGAGTGTCGACTTCGCGCTGGCCCGGCTGGTGCTGCAGCATCTCGCCGACCCTGTCGCGGCGCTGCTCGAGATCGTTCGCGTCCTGCGCCCGGGGGGCGCGGTCGCAGTGCTCGAGGTCGACGGCGAGCTGTGGGGCGTGGTCGAACCGCGGCTCCCGGATCTGGCGGCGATCCAGGCCAAGGCCTGGCGCAGCCAGGCCAGCCGGGGCGGGGACCGCTTCATCGCCCGCCGGCTCTGGCGCCTGCTCGGGCAGGCCGGGCTGGTCGAGGTTGTCGTGCGCCCCTATGCCTACCACAGCGACGAGCTGGGACTCGAGGCGTTCGAGCCGATGCTGTCCCCCGACACGCTGGCTCCTCGCCTGGCGGACGGGACCATTTCCCCAACCGAGTTCGCCACGGCGGTCCGGGGCCTGCGTCGCTTCCGGGAGACCCCCGGCGCGTTCGTGATGCTCGTCGGCCTGCTCGTGGCCGGGCGGGCGCCATGAGCGCCCGGCGGCGCAGGAGGCCCACATGCAGATGATGCGGACCCGAGCGCTCGAGCGGCGCCGGATGCCCGACGAACTCGACGGCATGCTGATCGTGGCCCCGGCGCGAGCGTGGCTGGCCCTGATGGCGCTCGGCTTGGCGATCGCCGGCCTGGTGCTGTGGGGCCTGTTCGGCAAGTTGCCCCACGAGGTTTCGGCCTCGGGCATGCTGACCGTCGGCGGGCTGTCGGAGGTACAGAGCACCGCCCAGGGACAGGTCGGGCGGGTGCTGGTGGCCAATGGCCAAACGCTGCGCGCTGGGCAACCGGTCGTGGCGCTCACCGGCCCCGACGGCACGGTGTTGCGCGCCCCGTTCGCGGGGGTGGTGGAGAACCTCGGGGTGGCGCCCGGGCAAGTTATATCGGTCGGGGCGCCGCTGTATACGCTGCAGCCCCCGCTGCGGCCGGGTTCGGCCCTCACCGTCCTGCTGTTCCTGACGCCCTCCTCCGGCGCGACGATCGCGCCGGGAATGAGGGTCAACGTCAACGTCGCCTCGGCCCCGGCGGGCGCCTACGGCGTCGTCCGCGGCAAGGTCGCCTCGGTCACCGCCTATCCGGCGTCCGCGGCCTCGCTCACCGCGCTGCTCGGCAATCCCGATCTGGCGGCCCAGTTCAGTCACAACGGACCGCCGATCGTGGCCCACGTACGGCTGATCCCCGATCGGTCCACGCGGTCCGGTCTGCAGTGGTCCACGCCGCACGGGCCACCGTTCCCGCTCGTGCCCGGAGTCAGTGTGTCCGCGGAGGTCATCCAGGGCGATCAGACGCCGGCGAACGTCCTTTTCGGCACGTGACCGCCCGGCGATGACCGCTGCCGCCCGACCGCCGACCGAGCCGCCCGTCGGCCCGCCGCCCGACCCGGACGCCGCGGATCGGAGCGACAGTCCGCTCGGACCCCAGCCGGATCGTCGCCGCCGCTGGCGCCGGGTCAAGACGCCGACCCTGCTGCAGATGGAGGCGGCCGAATGCGGCGCCGCCGCGCTCGGGATCGTGTTGGCCTACCACGGCCGACACGTCCCGCTCGAGCAGCTGCGCCGGGAATGCGGGGTCTCGCGCGACGGCGCCAGCGCGGCCAGCATCGTCCGGGCGGCCAAAGCACACGGTCTCGAGGCCGCGGGCCACAAGATGGAGGTCCCGCCGGCGCGAACCGTGAAGCCGCCGTTCATCGCGTTCTGGAACCTCAACCACTTTCTCGTGGTCGAGGGATTCCGGCGCCGTGGCGTCCGCGTCAACGATCCGGCCGCGGGCCCGAGGCAGGTCAGCCACCGGAAGTTCGATGAATCGTTCACGGGGATCGTGATCTCGCTGCGCCCGGGACCCGACTTCGAGCGCGGCGGGCGACCGCAGAACTCGATCCGCGAGCTGCGCAGCCGCCTGTCGGGCAGCGCGGCGCCGCTCGCCCTGGTGCTGCTGGCCAGCCTGCTGCTCGCCGTCGGCGGGCTGGCTCTGCCCGGCTTCCAGCGCGTGTTCATCGACAGCATCCTGCTCGGCGGGGTGCATCGCTGGCTCGGCCCGGTGGTCGGCCTGATGCTGGTGGTGGCGCTCGTCCTGGCCGGGCTCACGCTGCTGCAGCAGCAGTACCTGCTGCGGCTGGAGACGAAGATGTCGATCCGGACCTCGAGCGCATTTCTCCGACACGTGCTGAAGCTCCCCATCGAGTTCTTCACCCAGCGCCAGGCCTCCGACATTGCCGGCCGCGTCGGCTCCAACGATCGCGTCGCCCAGCTGCTCTCGCGCGATCTGGCCACCGCGACGGTCAGCGCGATCGTCGCCGTCGTCTACGCCCTTCTGCTGGTCAACCTCGACACCACCCTGGCCGCGATCGGGATCGGGCTGGCCCTGTTGAACCTGCTGGCGCTGCGACTCGTCGCCCGCCTGCGCCGCGACGCCACCTCCAAGCTCCAGCAGGATCGAGCCAAGCTGACCGCGGCCACCTACAACGGGATCTCGATGATCGAGACGATCAAGGCGACCGGGCGCGAGTCGGACTACTTCGCCCGTTGGGCCGGCCTGCTGGCCAACGTCGTCTCGGGCAGCCAGCGACTCGGCATCCCCACCCAGATCGTCGGCGTCGTACCCGCTTTCCTAGCCACCGTCAACACCGCCTTCATCCTGCTCGTCGGCAGCAAGCGGGCGCTCGACGGCGTCATCTCGATCGGGCTGCTGATCGCCTTTCAGACGCTGCTGAGCAACTTCACCCGGCCGGTCGCCGACCTCAGCGATCTCGGGGTCCGCCTGCAGGAGGCCAACGCGGACATCGCGCGGATCCGAGACGTCGAGCGCTACCCGGACCGGGGCTCGCTACGCGTCGCGCCGACGCCGCTCCCCCGCGAGCGCCTCGGCGGCTACCTCGAGCTCGAGGACGTCAGCTTCGGCTACAGCCCGCTGGTGGCGCCGTTCATCGAGGGCTTCTCGCTGCGCGTGGCCCCGGGGCAGCGGATTGCGCTGGTCGGCAGCTCCGGTAGCGGCAAGACGACCGTCGCGCGGTTGATCGCCGGCCTGCTCGAGCCCTGGTCGGGCGAGATCCGGATCGACGGCATCCCGCGCGAGCAGATCCCGGGGCGAGTGCTGGCGGCCTCGCTGGCGGTGGTCGATCAGGATCTGTTCCTGTTCGAGGGCACGGTTCGCGAGAACCTGACGCTATGGGACGACACGGTACCCCGGGAGATCCTGATCAGCGCGATGCGCGACGCGATGATCCTGGATGACGTGATGGAGCGCCCCGACCGGCTCGACGCCGAGCTGCGGGAGGACGCCCGCGATCTCAGCGGCGGGCAGCGCCAGCGCCTCGAGATCGCCCGCGCCCTGGCCGTGGGGCCCACGCTCCTGGTGCTCGACGAGGCGACCAGCGCCCTGGACCCCGCCACCGAGCGCGCCGTCTACGAGAACATCCGCCCCCGCGGCTGTGCCTGCGTGATCGTCGCGCATCGCCTGAGCACGATCCGCGACTGCGACGAGATCCTGGTGATGGAGCACGGCCGGGTGGTCGAGCGCGGAACCCACGAGCAGATGAAGGAAGCCGGCGGCCCGTACGAGACCCTGATTCACGCCTCGTGAACCCGCCGCCTGACACCGATGGCGCGCTGCCCTGGCTGGCGCCGGAGGGCTCGCCGGTGCCCGGGCAGGACGCGCTCGTAACTGACCACCGGCGAGCCTGGATCATCGAGGAGGGCAAGGTCGAGCTGTTCATCGTGGAGATCGGCGCACTGCGCACCGCGCGCTGGACGCCACTGCTCACGGCCGGCCCGGGCTCGCTGTTCAGCGGGATCACGCCGGCGGACGGGCGGGCGCTGCTGGTGCGCGCGCACGTCGGCGCCCGCCTGCGGCTCGTGCTTCTGGACGCCCTGCCCGAGGTGCTCCCCCCGAAGCTCGCCACCGCACTCGAGGGTTGGTTGAAGGGCACGCTGGCGGCGATCCGCTCGATCCGGGACCCGACCGCGGACGCGGCGCATCCGCTCACCCCACCGCATCTGGGTCGCCAGCGGGGCCTCGGCATGCGCGAGCTGCAGACCGCCCGAGTGGTCGCGCTGGACCTTGGCGACATCGCCCACATCGCCGCTCCGGTGGCCTGGCTGCTGGTCGAGCGCGGCCGCGTCCGGGTCCTGGGCCGCGAGCGCAACCGGCTGCTCGAGCCCCGCGGCCTGGCGCCGATGGGCGACGCCGACTGGCTCTTGGTGGAGGACGCCGCGATCGTCCGTATCGCCACCAGCGATGAGATCGTGGCCGAGGGCCGGATCGAGCCGGGTCTGACCGGATACGGCGACGAGCTGCGCGACGGCGTCGCCGCCCGGATCGCCCGGGCGAAGGCCCGCGAGCGGCTTCAGATCACCGAGCGGGAACTCCGCGACGAGGCCAGCGAGGCCGCGGCGGTGCACGAGTTCGCCTCGATCCTCGACGCGCGCGTCGACCGCCTTCGCGCGCTCGATGAAGGGCCGGCGTTTGCCGCCACCCGGATCATCGGCGGTCACCTCGGGGTCCCGATCCGGGGACCTCGGCGCGCGGCGTCCCGTGCGGCCCGGATCGATGTGGTCAGCTCGATCGCCCAGGAATCTCGCCTGCGGACGCGCGAGGTCACGCTGAACGGCCGCTGGTGGCGCCGGGACGTCGGTCCGCTGGTCGGTTTCCTCGGCCAGGACGAGGTGCCGGTGGCGCTGATCCCCCGCGGTCGGGGCTACGTCATGCACGATCCCGAGACGCGCGCCCCCCGGCGCGTGGGCAAGGCCCTGGCCGAGGAGATCCGTCCGTCGGCGCGCGAGTTCTACCTGCCGCTCCCCGAGCAACCGGCCACCCGGCGGGACCTGGTGCACCACGGTCTGCACCGCGCCCGCGCGGACCTGGGCTTGCTTCTGCTCACCGCGCTGGCGGTCGCCGTGCTCGGCCTGCTCGTGCCGATCATGACCGGCGCGATCCTCGGCCGGCTGGTTCCTCGCGCCGAGCGAGCGCAGATCACCGCGCTGTGCATGCTGCTGCTGCTGAGCGCGTCGGTGAGCACGATGCTCAACACGGTGTTCAGCCTGGCCGGCCTGCGGCTCGAGGGGCGGCTGGATCACGCCTTTCAGGCGGGCATCTGGGACCGTCTGATGTCGCTGCCGGCCCGCTTCTTCCGCGACTTCTCCACGGGCGAGCTGGCCACCGCCGCGCTGGGGATCTCCGAGTCCCGTGAAGTGCTCTCGGGTCTGGTCTTCAAAGGCATTCTCGCCGTCGTCGTGGCGCTCGCCGACTTCGCGCTGATCTCGATCTACGACCTGCGACTGGCGCTGCTCACGCTGGTGCTGGTCTCGCTCGCCGCCGCCGTCTCGACATGGGTGGGCGTTCGGCTGCTCGCGCACCAGCGCCAGGCGCACGAGGCGATCAAGCGAGTCAACTCGCGCACGTTCCAGATCGTCAGTGGCGTGGCCAAGATCAGCACCGCGGCGGCGGAGGCGCGGGCCTACGCCCACTGGGCGGCGGCGTTCGCCGTCGGCCGACGCCACACCTACGCGGCGCGATCGGCTCAGAACAAGCTCACCGCCGTCAACGCGGCGCTCACGCTGATCGCCGCCGCCGCCGCCTTCTGGGTGGTCATCGACCTGACCTCCGGGATCGCGGAATCCACCTTCATCGGGTTCAACGTCGCGTTCTTTCAGATCATGGCGAGCGTGCTGCAGGTCTCCTCCACCGCGATGCTGGCGCTGGGCATCGTCCCCTCGCTGCGCTCGGTGCATCCGATTCTCCAGGCGACTCCCGAGGCGATCAGCGCCGAGACCGATCCCGGCGTATTGGCCGGGCGGATCGACGTCCGCCACGCTTCCTTCAGCTACTCGGCCAGCGCCGCGCCCGCCATCGACGACGTGTCGTTCTCGGTGAGACCGGGAGAGTTCCTGGCCATCGTCGGGGCCTCGGGCTCCGGCAAGTCGACGCTGCTGCGCCTGTTCCTGGCCTTCGAGACCCCGGCGCAGGGGACGATCAGCTACGACGGACAGGATCTCGCCGGTCTCGATCCGACCGCGGTGCGCCGGCAATGCGGGGTGGTGCTGCAGAACGCGACGCTGTTCTCCGGCGACATCCTCTCCAACATCATCGGCTCCGGGCTCTATACGCACGAGGACGCGTGGGCGGCACTCGAGATGGTCGGGCTCGACGCGGAGGTCGGGGCGATGCCGATGGGGATGCTGACGACGCTCAGCGACGGCGGCGGCACCCTGTCGGGGGGCCAGCGCCAACGGCTGCTGCTGGCCCGGGCGCTCGTATCGCGACCCCGCCTGCTGCTCCTCGACGAGGCCACGAGCTCTCTGGACAACCGCTCGCAGGAGGTGGTCAGCGAGAGCATGCTCCGGCTGGGCGCGACCCGCATCGTCATCGCCCACCGCCTGAGCACGATCCGCGGCGCCGACCAGATCGTCGTGCTCGACCGGGGGCGGCTCGTTCAGTCCGGACGGTACGAGGAGCTGATCGAGCAGGAGGGGGCGTTTCGCACGCTGGCCCATCGTCAACTCGCGTGATCCGCCCCGGGCCACGGGGTAGCCTTAACCAAGATCCGGTCATCGCTTTTTAGGAGGTCCCGATGTTCAAGCGTCGTCGAGCCCGCAGCGCAGCCAACTCCGTCACCGCGGCGGCCGAGGGGGCGGCGGCGATCTTCGGAGGTGCCGACGCGGTGGGGGCCGCCTCGATCATCGGCGGCGCCGTGAACGGGCCGGTGCAGTCGGCCTTGAGCGGCCCGGATCACGGTGATCCGAACCCTCCGCGACGCGAACGGTCAGAGCGCGCCGCGCGCCGGGCGGCCCGGCGAGCCCGCCGCCATCAGTAGCTCGAGTGCGATTGGCGGAGTCGGCTCAGCCGTCGCCGTCCAGCAGTTCCTCCACCACCTGCACCGCGTACTCCCGGCCTCCGGTCGCGCGCAGACCCGCCCCTACGGAGGCCGCCCGAGCGCGGGGGGCGGGATCGGCCAGGAGCGCGCGCACCCCGTCGCGCAGCGCCTTGGCTCGCTCGGCGCCGAGCATCCGTCCCGCGCCCAGCTCGACCACCCGATCGGCGCCGGCCAACTGATCGCCGGCGCCAGGGGCGCAAAGCATCGGCACCCCGGCCAGGAGCGCCTCGAGCACCGAGTTGATGCCGGCGTGGGTGATGAACACGGAGGCGCGCCGCAGCACGGCCGTCTGCTCGACGCGGGCGAGCACTCGCGCGTTGGCGGGCACGTTCTCCAGACCCGCGGGCGAGAAGCGCTCGCCCGTGGCCAGCAGCAGCTCGACCGGCTCCTCGGCCAGGCCCTCGAGCGCGGCGCGCAGCAGCTCGGCCCGGTCGGTCATCAGCGTGCCCAGCGCCATCAACACCAGCGGGCGTCCGCCGAGTCCGGCCAGCGCTGGTTCCTCGAGCCGGCCCGTGGCCTCGTCCCCGGGCTCCAGCGGACCGACGAAGCGTCGCGACGGATGGGTGATCAGGGCCCCGGTCAGCTCGGGCGAGGTATAGAGGACTGTGCGATCTCCGTAAGGGCCTGCGAACGGGCGGCCGCTGGCGGCGGCCATCGCCCAGGCGGAGCGGGTCACCGCCCGCGCCCGGCGCAGACGCCCGTCCAGCTCGGGGTCGGCGTTGGCGGACGGGTCGGGGTCCGGGTCGGCGCGCTCCGGCTCGCGAGGCGGGGCGAGCGTATGGGCGACGACCGAGCTGACGGTGGGCAGAGCGATCCAGCGGGCCGCCAGCGCGCCCCACGGGGCCATCGCGTCGTGGATGACCAGCTCGACGCCGTCGGCCAGCAGCTCTCCGACCAGGTCGGCGAAGCCGCTCGCGGTGGCCTCTTCGAGCGCGACGCGGGTGGCCAGCTCCGCGCCCCGGCTGCCCGGCGGCCGTCCGATCGCGCGGAGCGTTTCCCAGACCTGGGCGGAGCAGGGATCCTCGCGCAGCTGCGCGCCGCTGTGCCGCAGGAGCTCGCCCCGCTCAGGGGGCGACCAGGCGATCACGCGGTGTCCGCGGTCGGCGAGCACTTGGCTCAGCCGCCCGGCGAGCCGGAGATGGCTCTGGAACGGGGCATGGAACAGAGCGATCGTCGCCACCGGGCAGCACCGTAACGAGGTTGGCGCCGGACCGGCCGCGGGAACCCACCAGGAGACACATGCCCCGTGGCTTCAACAAGGTGTTCGGGATCGGACTCAGCCGTACCGCGACGCGATCGCTCTCGTTCGCGCTGCAGGAGCTGGGAATCCCGACGATTCATTTCCCCAGCGACCAGCGGACGTTCGATCAGCTCAGCAGCGGCGACTACGCGCTGTCGGTGCTCGCCGAAGCCGGCGCGATCACCGACACGCCCGCGGCGGCGTTCTTTGCCCAGCTCGACACCGCCTTCCCCGGCAGCCGCTTCGTCCTCACGGTGCGCAATCCCAGCGCCTGGCTGGCCTCGTGCGAGAAGCTCTGGCGGTACACGACCGCGGCCCAGCGCACTCCGTATCACCGCTTCATCAACGGCGCGGTCTACGGAACCTGGGAGTTCACGGCCGAGCGATTCCGCTACGTCTACCAACGGCATCTCAACGAGGTGCGGGAGTTCTTCCGCGACCGCCCGGGGGACCTGCTCGAGCTGGACATCTGCGCCGGCCAGGGGTGGGAACCGCTGTGCCAGTTCCTGGATCTGCCCCGGCCTCCGGTACCGTTTCCCCACCGGGACCTGCTCGTGCCGGGCGGCTAGCGCGACGGGAACCCTCAGCCGCGATTGCCCTGGGGCTCCCAGCGGAAGCCGACCGCCGCGATCACCAATCCCGCGACCGCCCAGGCGGCCAGAATGCCCAGGTCGGTGGCGGTGATCCCGGTGCCGGTCGCCCCGCGGACCAAGCCGCGCTGCATGCCCGCGGCCAGATGCTCAAGCGGAAATACCTTGCCGACCGTGCTCAGCCAGCCGGGCAGCGCCGCCAGCGGAATGAACACTCCCGAGACGAAGGAGAGGATCACCGCGGCGAACGGTCCGACGGTGGAGGCCGTCTCCGGCGTCGGGCAGATGATCGTGACCGCGAGCCCGAGCGCGCCGAGCGCGATCGTGGCCACCGCGACGTAGACGGCCAGGCCGAGCACACCGGACGCGTGCAGATGGACGTGGAACGCGAGCGCGCCGATCAGGAACAGCGAGAGCACCATCGCGATCACGAAGGTCACGCTGCGCAGCACGTAGGCGCCGATGAACGTCCAGGCCGGCATCGGCGTCCCGCGCAGGCGCTTGAGCTGGCCGCTCTCCCGTTGCGTGGTGACGGTGATGGCCAGCGATGTGAACGTCTGCAGCATGATCGCGTAGGCGGCGAGGCCGGCGGTGTAGTACGCCTCGGTGGAGATCACCTTGCCGGCGACGTGGGTGGTGCGATTGCCGCCGCGGACGAAAACCTCGTCGAACAGCACGAGCAGGAAGATCGGCAGCGCGATTCCGAACACCAGCACGCGCGAGCTGCGGGCCGCCCCGATCAGGGCGAAGCGCGTCTGCACGGCCAGGATCCGCAGATCACCCATCGTTCTGAGCCGCCGGGTCGTTCGTTTCCGCGTTTCCGCTCCGCTCCGCGGCCTGAGTCAGCTCCAGGAACACGTCCTCGAGGCTCGGCCGGCGGACCTCGATCGCCTCGAGTGCCAGCTGCTCGCGATCGGCCCACGCGGTCAACTGGTGCAGGACCGCCTGGGCGTCATCGCTCTCCAGCACCACCCGAGCCCCGTCGGCCGTGACCGGCAGCTCGGCCACGGCGGCGATCCGGTCCGGCGCCACCCCCGCGGGGGCGCGGAAGCTGATGATCGCCTGGCGGTTGCCCTCGCCGACGATCTCATCGGGGCGGCCCTCGACGACGATCTCGCCGCCACGGATGATCGCCACCCGGTCGGCGAGGTGCTGCGCCTCCTCCATATAGTGCGTGGTGAGCAGCACGGTCTTGCCGAGCTGCTTGAGCTCCTCGATCGTGTTCCACGCCTCGCGGCGAGCCGTTGGATCGAAGCCCGTGGTCGGCTCGTCGAGGAAGATCAGGTCGGGGTCGCCGACCAGAGCGACGGCGACGTCGGCGCGGCGGCGTTGGCCCCCGGACAGCGCGCCCAGCCGCGACTTCTCTCGACCGGTCAGTCCGACCAGCGAGATCACCTCGTCGATCGGGCGCGGTGAGCGGTAGAAGGCCGAGTACAGCCGGAGCGTCTCCCTCACCGTCAGCAGGGGATCGAGTTCGCATTCCTGAAGCACCAGGCCGATCCGGTCGCGCCAGGCCCGAGTGGGGTGGTCGGGGTCGACGCCAAGCACACTCACCTCGCCGGCGGTGCGCTGCCGGTAGCCCTCCAGGATCTCGATCGTCGTGGTCTTACCGGCGCCGTTCGGGCCGAGGAATCCGAGAATCTCGCCGGAGGCCACCTCGAGGTCGATGCCCTTCAACACCTCGACATCGCCGTAGCGCATCTTCAGTCCCCGCACTGTGATGGCCGCCGCCGGCACGCGCGGGAAGTCTACCCACGCGGGGTGACATCCGGCGACCCTGCACCGGGGGAGCCGCGCCGGCCGCTGATCAGGGGCCGCGGCGCTCCTCGCGGAAGCGCTCGAGCAGCTCAAGCGAGCGCTCGTCGCTCAACCGGCGGGTCGGCGGCGTGGCGACGTCGATCTCGAGGCCGGGCTCGATCCGCTCGGCCACGCGCCGGATCGTGGCTTCGAACTGCGAGGCGAGCTCCTCGTAGCTCACCACCAGGGGATCGGCCTTGGCCGCGCGGAGCAGCCGCTCCCAGCCGAGTTCCCCGTTCTCGATCGCCCGCCGGCAGCGGTCGATACCCTCGAAGCTGTACGGAACCTCGGCGTCGGTTCCGCCGGTCGCGCCGTCCCCGGGATCCGCGCCGTCCTGGTCCTCGGGGTCTGCGGACCAACGCTGCGAGTGCTGGGCCCGCCAGTAGGAGACGGCCTGACGGTCGAGGTCATCCCGCACGATGCGGATGAACCGCGGCTCCGGAAACAACCAATCCAGCAGCCAGCTCGCCGTGGCGTGCACGGAGCGATCGGCGGGGCCCGCCGCGAGCTCCGCGCGCACGCGGACGAACTGGTCCCAGTGCAGCTTGGCCGCGAACAGTCCGTCGGGGGTGCTCCGGCGGGCGTGGAGGGCAGCGACGTAAGCCTGGAGCGGCGTGGCGCAGCGCCAGCGGTGGGCGAGCGCTCGGCGGTGCACCGGGTTGAGGTATTCAAGCGGTGTGGCCAGCGCGCCGGTGGCCGCCAAGGCCCCGCACAGCATTCCGCTCCCGCTCCTCGGGGTTGAGCAGACCACGTAGGACCGGGCCGGCCGGACCGCGCCGGATGGGGGCGCCGTGTCGTGGTCTGGCCCGAGGAGGTCGGTGAGCGAGCGAGCGCTGGGCACCCTCAGGCGTCGAGGTCCAGGCTCGACCGGGAGATCCGCGTCACCCCCGGATGGTCGCACAGGAGCGGCCTTGGCCGAAGAATCTCCCCATCCGTCCGCAGGGGTGCCTTGGCGTCCGCACGGCGTGCGAACATACGTTCGATGCGATGGCACAACCTGAGCGTGGAGACCGAGGGGCGGGCCCGCCTGCCCGGATACCGGGACGGGGCGGTGGTGCGCCACTTCGAGGCTCCCGGCGCGGTGAAGACGCGGTTCTACGAAGTGCGCGCAAAGTCGATCCTCAACCGCGTCCCGGCCGCGTCGCAGATGCCGTTCCGCTGGACGATCAATCCGTACAGAGGATGCAGCCATGCCTGCGTGTACTGCTTTGCCCGCCCGACACATACGTTTCTCGACTTCGACGCGGGCCGCGACTTCGAGCGCGAGATCGTGGTCAAGGTCAACGCGCCAGAGGTGCTCCGGGTGGAGCTGGCTCGCCCCTCGTGGTCGGGTGAGCACGTCGCGCTGGGCACGAACACCGACCCCTACCAATGGGCGGAGGGGCGCTACCGGCTGATGCCGGGCATCTGGGAGGCGCTGCGTGACGCCGCCAATCCATGTTCGGTGCTGACCAAGTCGCCGCTGCTGGTGCGCGATCTGGCCCTGATGAAGGAGATCTCCGAGCGAACCGAGTTCAGCGCGGCGCTATCTGTGCCGACGCTGGACGAGCGGGCCTGGCGGGCGACCGAGCCGCACACGCCCAACCCGCGCGCGCGGCTGGAGGCCGTGGCCGAGCTGACGCGGGCCGGGATCTCCACCGGCGTGCTGATCGCGCCGTTGATGCCCGGGATCAACGACGCGCCCGAGCAGATCGAGCCGATCCTCGCGCTCGCGGCGGAGGCCGGCGCCGCCTACGTGACCGGGCTGGCGCTGCATCTGCGGCGCGGGGTCCGCGAGGTCTTCTTCGCCTGGCTGGAGGCGGAGCGACCCGAGCTGGTGGAGCGCTACCAGAAGCTCTACCGGCGCAGCGCCTACGCGCCTCCCGAGGAGCGAAAGCGCCTGACGCGGCTGGTCAAGGGGCCGGATCTCAGCCCCTTCCAGCGAATCCGCGGGCGCGTGATCGAACGTGGGACTACGAAGCCGGCGTCGCGGGAAACGCTTCAGGAGCGACTATTCTGATTCTGGCTGATGCGACGACTTTTCCAGCAAGATCATGATCGGCGCCTGGACCGGATGTTCGAGACCCGCAGCGATGCCTGGGAAGCCGTCGGGCTGGCGTTCGAAACCAACCAGCGGACGGTGAGCCGGGCCCGCAGAGAGGCGGCCGTACTCGTGCCGGTTCTGGTCGGCGTGCTCGTCATCTGGGCGAACCGCCACAGCCTGCTCAGCGAGACTCAGCGTCACAACGGCTCGTGGCGCCAGAGCCAGTGGGAGACCCCGCTGCAGATCGCCACCGTCGTGGCGCTCGTCGGCCTCGGCTGGGCGCTGGCTCGCGACGTGGGCCGCTCCGCCGGGCCGACGTTCATGCGCCGGATGGATCCGGGCACGGCCGGAACCGTCGGCTTCCTGATCCGCCTGGCCACGATCGCGATCACGTTGCTGGTGGCGCTCGACGTCGCCGGCATCTCCACGCAGAGCCTGGCCGTGGGCGGCGCCTTCACCGCGGTGGTCTTCGGTCTCGCGGCGCAGCAGACGCTCGGCAACCTGATCGCCGGCATGGTCCTGCTCAGCGCGCGCCCGTTTCGCGTCGGCGAGCTCATTCGGCTGCAGGCCGGAGCCGTCGGTGGCTCGGTGGAGGGGATCGTGAGCTCCCTCGGGCTGCTCTACACGACGCTGGCGGCCGGCGAGGACCGGATCATGATCCCCAACAACGTCGTGCTGGCGGCAGCCGTGGTGCCGCTCCGCGAACCGAAATCGGTCAACGTCAAGGCGCGGCTCGGATCGCAAATGCGGCCCGGCCAGCTGCAGGAGATCCTCGACCG
>JALYXK010000219.1 GCA_030947145.1 Actinomycetota bacterium | reverse complement strand
CTCGCGGCGCATCCCCAGCCGGACGGCGCCCTCGAGGCCCATCGCGCCGAACTCCGAGGTCGGCCAGCCGATGGTGAACAGCGGTGCCTTGAAGCCGCCGCCGGCCATCGCCTGGGCGCCGAGGCCGTAGCCCTTGCGCAAGACCACGGTGCCGGTGGGGACGGTCAGGTTGGCGCCGGTGAGGAACATGCGGCTGAAGTGGCGAACGGTCGCGGTCCGCTCGGCGGCCGGTCCGACCATGAAGCCGGGCGTGTCGCAGAGAAACAGCAGCGGTAGGTCGAACGCGTCGCAGGACTGCATGAACCGCGTCGCCTTGTCGGCGCCGTGGGCGTCGATCGCGCCGCCCAGGTGGCTCGGGTCGTTGGCGATCACGCCGAGCGCCCGGCCCTCGAGCCAGGCCAGCGCGGTAACCATCCCCAGCCCGAAGCCGCGGCGCAGCTCGAGCACGTCGTCGAGCAGCGCGTCGATCACCGTGCGCACGTCGTAGATGCGCTTGCGGTTGGTGGGGATCAGGTCGCGCAGCGGCGTCTGGTCCCGGGGCTCGGGCGACGCCGCGCTGCCCGCGGCGGCGGCGCGGTATGCATCCCAGCTTCGGAAGAAGGACAGGTAGCGCTTGGCCGCCGCGACCGCGGCGGCGTCGTCGGCGACCCGCAGGTCGACCACTCCGTTGGCGCTCTGGACGTCGATCGGCCCGACGTCCTCCGGCGCGTGCACGCCCAGTCCGCCGCCCTCGATCATCGCCGGGCCGCCCATCCCGATGCTCGAGTCCTCGGTGGCGATCACCACGTCGCAGCAGCCCAGCAGTGCGGCGTTGCCGGCGAAGCAGTAACCGGAGGCGATCCCGACCAGCGGGACCAGGGCGCTGAGGCGGGCGAAGAGGTGGAACGCCCGGCAGTCGAGGCCGGCGACGATCGGCATGTCGACGTCCCCGGGCCGCCCGCCGCCGCCCTCGGCGAACAGGACCACCGGCAGCCGGCGGCGCTCGGCCAGCTCGAACAGCCGGTCCTTCTTGAGGTGGTTGCGCATGCCCTGGGTTCCCGCCAGCACCGTGTAGTCGTAGGACATGACCACGGCCGGGTCGCCGTCGATTTCTCCCACGCCGCCGACCAGACCGTCGGCGGGCGTGCGCTCGATCAGCTCCGGCTTGGAGCGCCGTCGCTCCTGCGCGGCGAACATCAGTGGGCCGTACTCCACGAACGTGCCCGGATCGACCAGCTCGGCCAGGTTCTCGCGCGCCGTGCGCCGGTCCTTCTCGCGCCGCTTGGCGACCGCTTCCGGGCGGCCGGCGTCGAGCGTCAGCGCGTGACGGCGGTTGACCTCGGCGAGGTCCTCACGCGGACCGGCGGATCCGCTCCGGGCGCCATCGGGGCCGGCCGCCGGCCCGGGCCGACCGGGCGCGAGCACCGCCAGCAATTGGCCATCCCCGACGTTGTCCCCGAGGGCCACCGCGACCGGCGCACCACTCCGTCGCACTCGGCGAGCACCTCGTGCTCCATCTTCATCGCCTCCAGCACGACCAGCGCAGCACCGGCGCCGACCGCTTCCTCGGGTCCGTGGGCAATGGCGATCACCGTGCCGGAAAATGGGGCGAGGATGTCCAGGTCCGCGGGGTCGGGCATGGCAGGATCATCGCTGAACAGGCTCGCCTGTTGGATACTGCACACGATGAGCGCGCCGGAGCTTGCCTGGGAGACCACACGATGACCGAGCCGGAGCTCCTCTGGAAGCCGTCCGCGGATCGGATCCAGCGCGCGGGCATGACCCGCTTCCAGAACTGGCTGGGGGAGTCGCGCGGTCTGTCGCTCGAGGGTTACGAGGATCTCTGGCGCTGGTCCACCGACTCCATCGAGGACTTCTGGTCGGCGATCGTCGAGTACTTCGACGTACGCTTCGAGGTGCCCGGCGATACGGTCCTGGACGGCGAGGCGATGCCGGGCGCCAAGTGGTTCCCCGGCGCCCGCGTCAGCTATGCCGAGCACGCCTTCCGGGGCAAGGATCCCGCCGCGGTGGCCCTGCAGCACGCCTCCGAGCTGCGCGAGCTCTCGACCTGGACGTGGCGCGAGCTGGGCCAGCAGACGGCGGCGATCGCCTCCGGGCTGCGCGGGTTGGGCGTGCAGCCGGGCGATCGCGTCGTGGCCTACATGCCGAACATCCCCGAAACGGTGGCCGCCTTCCTGGCCTGCGCCTCGATCGGCGCGGTGTGGTCCTCGGCCGCGCCCGAGTTCGGCGCCCGCAGCGTGATCGACCGCTTCAGCCAGATCGAACCGAAGGTGATGCTGGCGATCGACGGCTACCGCTACGGAGGCAAGGACCACGATCGCAGCGGGGTCGTCTCGGCGATCGCCGAGGAGATCCCCTCGCTGGAGCGAGTGGTCCGGCTCGGTTACCTCGACGGCTCGGGCTGGGAGGACGGGTTCCTCGGCTCCGAGGAGCTGTCGTTCGAGCAACTCGAGTTCGACCATCCGCTGTGGGTGCTCTACAGCTCGGGCACGACCGGACTGCCGAAGCCGATCGTCCACGGTCAGGGCGGAATGCTGATCGAGCAACTCAAGAAGGGGCACCTGCACCTCGACGCCCAGCCCGGTGACCGCGTGTTCTGGTTCTCGACGACCGGCTGGATGATGTGGAACTTCCTCATCGGGCTCCTGCTGACCGACGCCTCGATCGTGCTGTTCGACGGCAACCCCGGCTATCCCGACCTGGGCACTCTGTGGGACCTGGCCGAATCGGCCCAGATCACCTGCTTCGGGACCAGCGCGGCGTTCATCGCGTCGTGCCTGAAGGCCGAGGTGGTTCCCGGTGAGGGCCGGGACCTGAGTGCGCTGGGCGCGGTCGGGTCAACCGGATCGCCGCTCTCGCCAGAAGGTTTCCGGTGGGTCTACGACCAGCTCGGCGAGGACATCTGGCTGTTCTCGACCTCGGGCGGAACCGACATGTGCACCGCGTTCGTGGGCGGCGTGCCGACGCTGCCGGTGTACCTCGGAGAGCTGCAGGCCCGCTGCCTGGGGGCGGCGGTCGAGGCCTGGGACCCGGAGGGCAAGCCCCTGATCGACGAGGTCGGCGAACTGGTCATCACCAAGCCGATGCCGACGATGCCGCTCTACTTCTGGGGCGATGAGTCCGGGGAGCGCTACCGCGACAGCTACTTCTCGATGTACCCGGGGGTTTGGCGCCACGGCGACTGGATCGAGATCACCTCCCGGGGGACGGCGATCATCTCGGGGCGCTCGGACTCGACGATCAATCGCGGCGGGGTCCGCATGGGCACCAGCGAGATCTACCGTGCCGTGCTCTCGGTGCCCGAGATCCTCGACGCGCTGGTGATCGACGTGCCGCGGACCGGTACCGACGGTTGGATGCCGCTGTTCGTGGTGCTGCGGGAAGGAGCCTCGCTTGACGACGAGCTGATCGCCGAGGTTCGCGCCCGGATCCGAGCCGATTGCTCGCCGCGGCACGTCCCCGACGAGATCCGCCAAATCGAGGCGGTACCGCGCACGCTGTCGGGCAAGGTGCTCGAGATCCCGGTCAAGCGGATCCTGATGGGCACCCCGGTGGAGAGCGCCGCCAGCCGGGAGTCGCTGGCCAACCCAGCCGCGCTCGACTACTTCGTCAAGCTGGCGGACGAAGAGTGAGCGAGGACTCGCCGGAGCGGCGGGCCGATCCGAGCACGGAGGGGCGGGCCGGTCCGAGCGCGGAGGGGCGGACCGCCCGCGCCGCGCAGGCGCTGCGGCGTGCCAACCACAAGCCCGGCCTGGTCCGCGCGCTGCGCACCGCCCGAGAGCTACTTCCCGGCGACGAGAACTTCGGCGATCAGCTCTCGACCGCCGGCGACCGTCCCTCGGCGGTGATCGCCCGATTTCTGGCCGAGCCCCCGGGCGGGCGCGGCGCCGGTCGCCCGGGCGTGGGTTCCGCCTCGAGTGAGGCGGGGCTGGCCGCGCTCCAGGTTTGGCAGTCGCTCTCCCAGCGCCTCGGCCGCGGCGCCGGGGTGGTGGAGGCGACGATCCTCTTCACCGATCTGGTCGGCTTCTCCGCATGGGTGCTCGAAGTCGGCGACGAGCTCGCCTTGGACCTGCTGCGGGAGGTTTCCTCCGTGGTCGAGCCGGCGATCGACAAACACCGCGGGCGGCTGGTCAAGCGTCTCGGCGATGGGCACATGGCGGTGTTCGCCAGCGCTCAGTCGGGGGTCCGGGCCGCGCTGTCGATCCAGGACGGGCTGACGCAGATCGAGGTCGCGGGCCATCGGCCGCGGCTGCGGGCGGGTCTGCACCGCGGCCAGCCGCGCCAGCTGGGCGGGGACTATCTCGGGACCGATGTCAACATCGCCGCCCGGGTGGGCGAGGCCGCCGGCCCGGACGAGGTGCTGATCTCCGACGCCGTGCTGGCGGCGATCTCCGAGGACGGCTTGGCCGGCCTCGACGTCAAGCGCCGCCGCGGCTTCCGGGCCAAGGGGGCGCCCCGCGATCTCGAGGTCTTCCTGGTGCGCCGCGCCGCCTGAAGCCGGGCGGGAGGGCAGACTCTTATGCTTCTCTCAAACTGCCTTGGGAGTCTCAGCGCACGGGCTCCCTGGTTCCCAGGGTAGCCCGGCCAAATTTCGGGAGTCGTTCAGTGCATTCGAGGGTCGCCGATCGGGCGGCGGATGGCGCGGACCCCCGGGCCCGGCGTTGGTGATGGATCGCCCGCTCTTATGCAGTTCTCATCCATCCCTGAGCGGTTTCTCACCGATCGGTGATTTATTGGGTGAGATGAGATTTCGTTCCGTTAGGAGATCGACACGATCATGAGTCGCTACAAGACCGTAATTCCAGCCGTCGTCAGCGCGGTCGCCGGCGGCCTGATCGCACTGGCTATCGCCGATGGGGGCAAGACGACCCACTCGACCACCACCACCACGGTGCTGCAAACGACCGGCGCTTCCGCGCTGCCGACGTCGTTCAGCGGTTCCAGCAAGGGACTGACGATCAACCAGATCTATCGCCAGGCCAGCCCGGGCGTGGTCGACATCACCGTGATCAGCACCAGCAGCGCCGGCGGCGGAGGCCCCCTGGCCTTCGGCGGTGGTGGCCAGCAGAAGACCGAGGGCGAGGGCGCCGGAGTCGTCTATGACACCAAGGGCCACATCCTCACCGACGAGCACGTCGTGGCCGGGGCCAACTCCGTCAAGGTCCACTTCCAGGATGGACAGATCGCGACCGCCAAGGTGCTCGGCACCGATCCGTCCACCGATGTCGCGGTAATCCACGTCAACGTTCCGGCCTCCGAGCTCCATCCGATCCCGCTGGCCGAGTCCTCCTCGGCGCAGGTCGGCGATCCGGTAGTGGCCATCGGGAGCCCGTTCAGCCTGCCCGAGACGACTACCCAGGGCATCGTCAGCGCGGTCGGACGGAGCATCACCGCGCCCAACAACTTCCAGATCACCGGCGCGATCCAGACCGACGCCGCGATCAACCCGGGCAACTCGGGGGGCCCGCTGCTCGACGCGTCCGGCCACGTCCTCGGCCTCAACGACCAGATCCAGACCAACTCCGGATCAAGCGCCGGCGTCGGCTTCGCGGTGCCGTCCAACACGGCGGCGAGGATCGCCAGCGCGATCATCGCCGGTCATCCCGTGCGCCACTCATACGTCGGCGTCAAGCTCAACCCCAATTCGCCCGGCGGAGCGCAGGTCAGCTCGGTCGAGGCGGGCTCACCCGGAGAGCACGCGGGACTTCAGCCCGGCGACGTGGTCACCGCGGTCAATGGCAAATCGATCACCTCGACCGAGCAGTTCATCGCCACGGTCGACACCTACTCGCCGGGGCAGACGATCACGCTGACGGTCAAGCGGGGCGGCCAGGTCAAGCAGATCAAGCTGACGCTCGGCACGCGTCCGTCCACCTCGCCCACCGCGGGCTAACGTACCGGACCGCCCCGGCCGTTACGCGGCCGGGGCGGTCGTGGGAGCCGCGGCGGTGGCGAGCGTGCGCTGCATCAGCTCGCCGTGAACCGACCTGGTTCGTCCTTCGCGGCGGCGCCAGTCGCCCTCGGCGTCCAGCGTCCAGGCGTTGCAGTCATCGGCGAAGCAACGCTCGAGCGTGTCCTGTAGCTCGCCCCGCAGGTCTTCGGCCTCGATCGGGACGAGCAGCTCGACGCGGGTGTCGAGGTTGCGCGGCATCAGGTCGGCCGAGCCGATGTAGTAGCTGCACTCGTCCCCGTACTGGAACGAGTAGATCCGCGAGTGCTCGAGGAACCGACCGACAATCGAGACCACCTCGATCGTCTCGCTGACTCCGGGCACGCCGGGCTTCAGACAGCAGATCCCGCGCACGTTGAGATCGATCGGCACGCCGGCCTGCGAGGCGCGGTAGAGCGCCTCGATGCAACGCTGGTCCACCAGCGAGTTCATCTTCATGGCGATCCTCGCCGGCTTTCCCTGCTGATGGGCCTCGACCGTGCGCTCGATCTGCTCGATCAGCGGGCCGCGCATCGATCCCGGCGCGACCAGCACCTTCTTCTCGCGCTCCGGGTGGCCGTAGCCGGTCAGCGTGTTGAACAGGTTGGCCACCTCCTCGCCGATCTCCCGGTCGGTGGTGAACAGCCCGAAGTCCTCGTACAGGCGCGCGTTCTTGGCGTGGAAGTTTCCCGTCCCGAGCATCACGTAGTGGCGGATCCCGGTCCGCTCGCGGCGCACCACGAGGATCGCCTTGGCGTGCGTCTTGAGGCCGGGGATGCCGTGCACCACGTGGGCGCCGACCTCCTCCAGCGCGCGCGACCAGCGGATGTTCTGGCGCTCGTCGAAGCGCGCCTTGAGCTCGACCATGCAGACGGCCTGCTTGCCCTTCTCGGCGGCTTCGATCAGGCGCGGGACCAGGGTCGAGTCGTCCGAGGTGCGGTAGACGGTCATCTTGATCGCCAGCACGTTGGGGTCGTCGACCGCCTGCTGGACGAACCGTTCGACGCTGGTGGCGAACGACTGGTAGGGATAGTGCACGAGCACGTCCCCCGAGCGCATCGGCGCGAACACATCGGGCTGATCGTCGCTCTGACCGGGATTGGGCACGAACGCGGGGTGGGTCACCGGTGTCCACGGGGACTGGCGCAGGTCGCCATGGCCCTCGACCCCGGCGATCTGCCAGAGGTCGCCGAGATCCAGCAGCCCCTCGACGTCGTAGACCTGTAGCTCCTCGACGCCGAGCCATTCGATCAGTCGGCTGCGCAGGGCGGGATCGATGCCGGCGCCGACCTCGAGCCGGACGACCTCACCGAACCGGCGGCGGCGGAGCTCGTCCTCGACCGCCTGCAGCAGGTCATCGGCCTCGTCGGAGACCTCGAAGTCCGCGTCGCGGGTCACCCGGAAGAGGTCGTGGCTGACGATCTCCATGCCCGGAAACAGCGCGCCGAGGTGGCGGGCGATCACCTCCTCCAGGGGGATGAAGTTGCTCTTCGAGATCTCGACGAATCGGGGCAGGACCTCCTTGGGGACCTTCACCCGCGCGAAGGCGTCATGGTCGAGCTCGGGGTCGCGGAGGCGGACGATCAGGCTCAAGGACAAGTTGGAGATGTAGGGGAAGGGGCGCCCGGGCCCGATCGCCAGCGGCGTCAGCACGGGAAAGATCTGCTCCCGGAAATGACGCTCGATCGTCTCCACGGAGGCGCCGGATTCGTCGGGGCTGACGATCCGGATCCCGTGCTCGGCCAGCTCGGGGCGGATCACCTCGGTGAACTGGCGGGCGTGGCGCCGGTCGAGGTGGCGCACCTCGGCGGCGATGCCATCGAGCACCTGCGTGGGAGAGAGACCGTCCGGCCCGCGCACGTCGATCCGGGCGTCGACCTGGTCGTGGACGCCGGCCACGCGGACCATGAAGAACTCATCGAGGTTGGTGACGAAGATGGCCAGGAACTTCAGCCGCTCGATCAGCGGGACGGTCTGGTCCTCGGCCAGCTGCAGAACCCGATCGTTGAAGTCCAGCCAGGAGAGCTCGCGGTTGGCGTAGAGCTCCGGGTCGGTCAGGTCGGCGGGCGCCTCGACGCTCTCGACCGCCCGCTCGGTCATGCCACCCGTTCCTCGGCCCAGGCGATCGCCGTCAACTCAGCCGGGCGCATCAGCACGATCAGCTCGCCTTTCTCGATGCCGGCGAGTCCGCCCTTGCGCATCCGGGCCTGCGCCCCGGTGAGGTCGTGGAGGGTGAGCGAGAACGACGGATCGTGGCCGACCAGCAGCACGTCCGCATAGCCCGCGGTCAGGCTGGCCACGTCGAAGGGCTGACCGGTGAGCGCCGGCTCGACGGTGACCGGCACGCCCAGCGGCTCGCAGGCCAGCTGCGCGGTCTGTAGCGCGCGGAGCTTGGGGCTGGTGAGGCAGGCCTCGAGCCTAACGCCCAGGCGGGCCAGAGCCCGCCCTGCGGCCTCCGCCTGACGTACGCCGCGTTCGGTCAGCGGCCGATCGTCGTCGGGCATTCCGTTCTGCGCCTCGGCGTGTCGCAGCAACCACAGCATCCCTCAACTCTACGAGACGAACGCTCCCCGTCAACCACCGGTCATCGGCTCAGACTCACGACACACACAGTAGGAGTCCGTCGGAGTCGACTCGTGAAAAATTTGTGAATGGAACCGGCTATCCGACCAGCAGGCGCCGTCCGAACACCCGCTGGAACGCGTCGCTGTCGCCGTAGCGCTCGACGCTCCACCGCGGCAGCGTGAGGTCGCCCGCCGCCTCGAGATGCAGGTCGACGCCGTTGCCCTGGGTGCGCAGGCGAGCGTCGCTGACCGACTGGTCGCGCCCGCGTTCGAGATGCTCGGCCAATCTCAGGATCAGCGCGCAGCGCTCGAGTAGCTCCTCGTCACCATCCCGCGCGAGCGCGGCCACTTCGGCGAGCTTCGGCGTCCCCTTGCGGTGATAGCGCGTCATCTGCGCAATCAGGGCCCGCTCGCGCGGATCGAACCCGGGCAGCTCGGCGCTGACGATCAGATAGCGCGAGTGCTTGTGATGGTCGTCGTAGGAGATCGTCATGCCGACGTCGTGCAGCATCGAGGCGGCCCACAGCAGCTCGCGCTCGCCCGGCTCGGCCGAGAACAGCCCGGCCTTGACCAGCGAGTCGTGCAATTGGCCCGCGAGCTTGGCCACGTGCTCGACGTGGACGAGATCGGACTCGTACTGGATCGCCAGGTTGCCGACCGCCGCCCGACGGACGTCCGGGAACAGCGGCTCACCGTCGGAGAGCAGCGTGCGG
>JALYXK010000218.1 GCA_030947145.1 Actinomycetota bacterium | reverse complement strand
CCGGCGAGCTCGAGGGCGATCTGCCCGCCGAGCGAGTTGCCGGCAACGTGCGGTGCCTGCAGCCCGAGCTCGTCGAGGAACTGCGCGACCAAGCGGGTGAGCGACCCGGCCCCCGCTCTCGTTCCGGGCGGCGGCGGAGGTGAGGCCCCGAAACCCGGCAGATCGATCGCAATCACCTCGCGCGCGCGAGCCAGAGGCTCGAACACGGGATCCCACACCTGCCAGCGGCTGCCGATGCCGTGGATCAGGACCAGCGGTGGGCCACTCCCGATGCGACGATGGCTGAGTGACATGGGGCCAGGATATTGGACCGAGGTGGCCAACGGGTAGAGTCGATTGCTGCCGACCTGGATAACTGAGCCCCGCCTAGGCTGAGCTACGGTTGTACAAAACGGCAAAGCCCGGAGTGAGGGAGAGAAATGGCAAGCACAGAAGCCGCGATCCGAACTGAAAACGCCACGCTCCAGGAGCTTGCCCGACGGCACCTGTGGATGCACTTCACGCGGATGTCGGCCTACGACGACCACGAGATTCCGATCATCATGCGCGGAGAGGGCTGCTACGTCTTCGACGAGCACGACAACCGGTATCTGGACGGGCTCTCGGCGCTGTTCTGCGTGAACATCGGTCACGGCCGGGCCGACATCGCCCAGGCCGGCGCGGACCAGGCCAAGGAGCTCGGCTTCTTCACCACCTGGTCCTACGCCCATCCGCGGGCGATCGAGCTCGCCGCCCGGATCGCCTCGCTGGCGCCCGGGGACCTCAATCGCGTCTTCTTCACCAGCGGTGGCAGCGAGGCCGTGGAGTCGGCGCTGAAGCTCTCCCGGCAGTACCACAAGCTGCGGGGAAAGCCCAACAAGACCAAGGTCATCGCCCGGGAGATCGCCTACCACGGGACCAGCCTCGGCGCGCTCTCGGCCACCGGCATCACCGCGCTGCGCGAGCCGTTCGAGCCGCTTACGCCCGGCGGCTGCCACGTCCCCAACACCAACGTCTATCGGCTGGCCCCCGGGATCACCGACTCGTCTCTGGCCGAGGCGATCGCCGACCGGATCGAGTTCGAGGGTCCGGACACGGTCGGCGCGGTGATCCTCGAGCCGGTGCAGAACGCGGGCGGATGCTTCACCCCGCCGGAGGGCTACTTCCAGCGCGTGCGCGAGATCTGCGACGAGTACGACGTCCTGATGATCTCCGACGAGGTGATCTGCGCCTGGGGTCGTCTCGGCGAGTGGTTCGGCGCCTCGCGCTTCGGCTACGAGCCCGACGTGATCACCACGGCCAAGGGACTGACCAGCGCCTATGCGCCGATGGGCGCGGTGATCGTCTCCGACCGAGTCGCCGCCCCGTTCCTGGAGGGCAGCAACAGCTTCACCCACGGGTTCACCTTCGGCGGGCACCCGATCTGTGCCGCGGTTGCGCTGGCCAACCTCGACGCGTTCGAGAACGAAGGCGTGATCGAGAACGTGCGGAGCAACGAGCCGGCGCTCAGGGCGATGCTCGAGTCGCTGCGGGACATCCCGATCGTGGGCGATGTCCGCGGCGCGGGCTACTTCCAGGCGATCGAGCTGGTCAAGGACCAGGACACCAAGGAGTCGTTCTCCCACGAGGAGTCCGAGACGCTGCTGCGCGGCTTCCTCTCCGGCGAGCTCTACCGGCGGGGCCTGATCTGCCGGGCCGACGATCGCGGCGACCCGGTGA
Organism: Actinomycetota bacterium; assembly: GCA_030947145.1. Lineage (GTDB taxonomy): Bacteria > Actinomycetota > Thermoleophilia > Solirubrobacterales > Solirubrobacteraceae > Palsa-465. Next base: position 4,301 of record JALYXK010000218.1, on the reverse strand, counting down.
TCCAGCTCTCCCCGCCGCTGATCGCCGGGCCGCAGCAGTTCGAGGAGATCGAAGCGGTTCTGCGGCCGGTGCTGACCGAGGCGGGGGAGCGCATGGCCTGTCACGCAGGCTGAGTGGTCCGGATGCTGACCGTTCGCGATCTGCTGGCGGACCTCGAGGTCCGCGTGCTGGCCGGCGAGGGCGGGCTCGAACTGCCCGTCCGCTGGGTTCACATCTCCGAGCTGCTGGATCCCACCCCCTGGCTCTCCGGAGGCGAGGTGCTCCTGACCACGGGAATGCAACTGGAGACCCCGGAGCGCCAGCGGGAGTTCATCGACCGCCTGGCCGAGCACCAGCTGGCCGCGCTCGGCTTCGGAACCGGGTTCGGCCACGACGCCGTCCCCGAGGCCCTGCTCCAGGTCGCGGCCGAGCGCGAGTTCCCGGTATTCGAGGTGCCCTACGAGCTGCCGTTCATCGCGATCACGGAGGCGGCGTTCACGCAACTGGTGAACGAGCAGTACGCGATCCTCCGCCGGGCGCTGGTGGCGCAGGAGCGGCTCGAGCGGATCGTGCTCTCCGAGCGCGGCCTCGAGGCGCTGGCCGGAGCGCTGGCCACGCTGATCGGCGCGGCCGTGTTCGTCTTCGACCCTCGCGGCGACCTGCTCGTCCAGCACGCGTTCCGGCGCCCCGCCTCGGACGAGCAGCTCGCCGCCTTACGGGCCGAGCTGCGCGATCGGGCCCGACGGCGCGACGCGCGGACGTTCATGCCCGGCGGCGAGGAGCCCAGCCGCGGCCTGGCCCTTCCGGTGGCCGCCGACGGCTCGCAGGGGGTCGGCCCCGACGGTCAGGCCCGAGTCCCCGAAGCCTGGCTGGTGGCCATCAAGGACAGCGGGCCGCTCTCGGACTTCGACCGCCTCACCCTCCGGCAAGCGGTGACGATCGTCGCGCTCGAGCTGCTGCGCTCTCGCGTGGCGGGCGAGACGGAGCGCAGACTGGCCGGTGATGTGCTCGCCGCCGTGGTCAGTGGCGAGCTGGTCGGGACCGAGCTGAGTCGCCGGCTCGAGCCATTCGGCCTGTCCGAGGCAGTCGCGGCGGTGGTCTTCGCGCGCCCGGGCAACGCGCGAGGTTCCCCCGCACCGGCCGAAGCGGCGCTGGCCGCCGCGTTGCGCGAGGACGCGGCACCGGGCCTCGTCGCCTCCACCGGATCACTGACCTGCGCGCTGGTCGCCGGAATCGATGACGAGCAGCTGTTCTCGCTCGCCGAGCGGGTGGCCGTGCGGCTCTCCAGCGATCTCGATGGCGAGGTGTCGGTCGGGGTTGGCCGAGCCGTCGCCGGGTGCGACGCTCGACGAAGCTTCCCCGAGGCGCGCTGCACGTTGGAGGCACTGACGCTGCGGTCCGGCAGCGCCAACGGCAACGGCGCGGAACCGCCGCAGCTGCCGAAAGTCGCGACCTACAAGGACCTCGGCACGTTCCAGCTGCTGCTCTCGCTTCAGGACGACGAGGCGCTAAAGCTGTTCTGCGACTCGATCCTCGGCCCGATCGAGGCCAGCGAGGGGCACTACGGCGGTGAGCTGATGCGCTCGCTCGAGGCGTTCATCGAGGAGAACGGACAGTGGGAGCGGGCGGCGCGACGGTTGTACTGCCATCGCCACACCCTGCGCTACCGGATCCGGCGGGTCGAGGAGCTGACCGGCCGCAACCTGGGCAGCGCGCGGGATCGGATCGAGTTCTGGCTGGCCCTGCGCGGAAGGGAGCTCGTCTCATGAACGTCGGCGTGCCCACCGAGGTCAAGCCGGACGAGTACCGGGTCGCGCTAACCCCGGCCGGGGTCCGCGAGCTGGTGGACGCCGGCCACGGGGTGAACGTCCAGAGCGGCGCCGGGCTGGGCTCGGCGATCACCGACGAGCAGTACCAGGCCCAGGGCGCGAAGATCCTGCCCGATGCCGACGCCGTCTTCGCCGATTCCGAGCTGATCGTCAAGGTCAAGGAGCCCCAGCCGCAGGAGGTCATCCGCCTGAGGGCTCATCACACACTCTTCACCTATCTGCACCTGGCGGCTGACGCGACCCTGACCGAGGGCCTGGTGGCCTCCGGAGCGACCTGCATCGCCTACGAGACCGTCGAGGACGCGCGGGCCCGGCTCCCGCTGCTGGCGCCGATGTCGGAGGTCGCGGGCAAGATCGCCACCCAGGCCGGAGCGTTCATGCTCGAGAAGCCGCTGGGCGGGCGCGGGATCCTGCTCGGGGGGGTGCCCGGCGTCGCGGCCGCCAACGTGATGGTCATCGGTGGCGGCGTGGTCGGGATGAACGCCGCCTTCATCGCGCTGGGGATGGAAGCCACCGTCTATGTGTTCGATCGCAGCATCGACCGCCTGCGCGAGCTCGACATCGCCTTCGGCGGGCGGGCCGACACGTGCTTTGCCTCGACGCTGTCGATCGAGGAGCGCCTGCCCGACGTCTACCTGGTGATCGGGGCCGTGCTCGTCCACGGCGCGCGGGCGCCTCGCGTGATCACGCGCGCGCAGCTAGCGCTGATGAAACCCCAGGCCGTGCTCGTGGACGTCTCGATCGACCAAGGCGGGTGCTTTGAGACCTCGCGTCCGACCACGCACTCCGACCCGACCTACGAGGTCGACGGGATCACCCACTACTGCGTCACGAACATGCCGGGCGCGGTCCCGATCACCTCGACCTATGCGCTGACCAACGCGACGATGCCCTACGTGCTCGAGCTGTCCTGCGCCGGCCTCGAGGGCGCGATCGCCGCGATTCCCGGGCTGGCGCTGGGGGTCAACGTGGCCGGGGGTCAGCTCACCTATGCCCCGGTCGCTGCGGCGACCGGCCTGCCGCACGTGTCGCTCGACGAGGCGCTGGCCCCGGTGCGCACATGACCGAAGCAGGCGCCGGGAATTCGCGCTAGGGAATTCTCCTCAGGGAATGAGCGCCAGCGAATTCGCCTGCTACTGTTGCCCACCTCATGCCGACCACCAGTCAGCTGATCCGCAAGGGTCGCACCTCACCGAAGAAGAAGCTTGCCACCCCCGGCCTGAAGTCCGGCAAGGGCCGCAAGAAGAAGACCGCGGCGCCGCAGCGCCGGGGCGTGTGCACGCGCGTCTATACGACGACGCCGAAGAAGCCGAATTCTGCCCTGCGCAAGGTCGCCCGCGTGCGCCTCACCAACGGCATGGAGGTCGGTGCCTACATCCCCGGCGAGGGGCACAATCTCCAGGAGCACTCGGTCGTGCTCGTCCGTGGCGGCCGCGTCAAGGACCTACCCGGATTCCGCTACAAGGTGATCCGCGGGACGCTCGACGCCGCCGGCGTCAGCGATCGCAAGAAGGCCCGCTCGCAGTACGGCGTCAAGGCGAAGTAGGACAGCCTCATGCCCCGTCGCGCCGCCGCCCAGATCAGGCCGATCGATCCCGACCCGGTCCACCGCAACCGCCTCGTCCAGCAGGTCATCAACAAGGTGATGCTGGACGGGAAGAAGTCGGTGGCCGAGAAGATCGTCTACGACGCCCTGGCCACCCTTGGTGAGCGGACGGGGAAGAACCCGGTCGAGCAGCTCGAGGCGAGCATCAAGGCGCTCACGCCCACGCTCGAGGTCCGCTCCCGCCGCGTCGGCGGCGCCACCTATCAAGTGCCGGTCGAGGTGCCCGCCCGCCGCGCCCGCACCCTCGCCGTGCGCTGGCTGGTCCTGTTCGCCCGCCAGCGTCGGGAGAAGACGATGGCCCAGCGCCTCGCTCACGAGCTGCTCGACGCCCAACAGCAGCAGGGCGCCGCGTACAAGCGCAAGGACGACATTTACCGGATGGCTCAGGCGAACAAGGCGTTCGCCCACTACCGCTGGTAGCGGTTCCGAAGCACCGGCGCGAGCAAAACGCGAGGGCCGCCCACCACACGGGACCGGGGGCTGTGGCGGGACAACCCTCGCGTTCACAGATCGTATCCCCTGAGCGCCCCCCGCGAGCAGCCGCGACCCGCTTGTGTCAGTACGCTAACCGTGAGCTAACTGGGCCCCGGCGCCGCCGGGGACGCGAATCAGGAAGCCCTCGAGGGCGGCGCTGAATCCGCCGGGATCGCGCGGCGCCGACCTGGCTGGACCGGCGGCCCGAGCACCAAGAATCCACAGACGCTGATGATCACCAGCAGGATCGCCCCCAGGGTCTCCATATAAAGCCCCGCGCCCGGAGTGGCGGTGGCCGTGGCGTAATGGCCCGCCGCGGTGGCGATCAATCCGCTCTTATGGGAATCGGGGAGGTCGCGGAGCAGGGCGATCAGCAGCGCTAGTACGCCGAGCACGCCGAGCGCCAGCAACGA